>JALRFC010000323.1 GCA_023253875.1 Candidatus Kapaibacterium sp. | reverse complement strand
ATCCCCGGAAATTTCTCCCAAACTGAAGAGATCTTGATTGATGATCCAAATGCAAATCCTTCATTTCAAACTGCCTCATTGGGATATGCACTTGAAACATCATTTTATTCATTAGGACTGTCCCTTCTAGCCAACTATACGATTGATGATCGGATATTTGTGGGTGGTGGATTGCGATTCGGCTTATTGATGTCGCCTACCTTTGAACAACGTGAACAATTACTCTCACCGAGTAATGCATTTTTTATCCCTCAAAATACGAGAACAAGAAATGAATATACAGGGATAATTCCTGGTTTTTCAGGATTTGAAACATCACTTGTACTGAATGCAGGTTATAGTTTTCCTATGAATAAGACGAATACGATGCAATTGATACCGCAACTAGGGTATGAATTACCACTATTGAATGTATTGAGTACTTCCGATTCGTGGAAAGTGCACACATTGCGTTTCGGTTTGACTATTGGATTTTCTTATACAACTGAAGATGATGTGCCTATTGAAATTGAATTGAATAAGCCGACAAATATCCCCCAAATTGCAATCACAAAACCTGTAAAGCCAAAAGAAAAGGTTACGGAAAATCTATCATCTCGATTGGAATCACCATTGTCTGTTGCAATATTTGATAAACAAGGAAATAAGGTTGAGAATAAACTTGATGTAGAAAAGAAAGTTGCCAGGAATATGTTCTCGATGATCAATTATATCTTCTTTGATTCAGGTTCCGTATCAATCCCTGAAAGATATAAGAGAATCTCCCAAGAAGAACAGAGAAAATTCAGTGTTGATGATATGCAGGCGGATTCCGCATTACAATTGTATCACAATATGTTGAATATCCTTGGAAAACGTTTGCAAAGTAGTCCGCAATCAACCATCATTCTAACAGGAACAAACTCAAATAATGGCATTGAAGCTGAGAATCTGCAAATGTCACAGCAAAGGGCGGAAGTAGTAAGAGACTATTTAGTGAATGTGTGGGAAATAGATAATAATAGAATTCAAGTGAAGTCGAGAAATCTGCCCGAAGAACCATCTCGAACAAGTACGGGCTATGGTGATGAAGAAAATAGAAGAGTTGAAATCACTTCAGATAATCCGGATATCTTCCTTCCGGTAAAGTTCATTGATACAAGTTTCAATATTGTGAACAAAGATATTCGCATTGGAACTGAAAGAATTAATAAAGATAATCTTCAGCGTTGGGAATTACGCGCCTTTGCAGGTGGTCGAAGTGCTGTATTGCAATCTGGTCAAACAATGGCCGATACGCTTCAAATCGATATAAGTCCAATTTCTTTTGCGATTTCAAAAAGCAATAAACTTGAATTGAAACTAGTGTCTATAGATGCCGAAGGGAATGTACGATTGCTCGGTGAAAATACAATACCAATCACACAAACTGTTGCGAATAAAAACAGAGTTGAAAAGTATAATTTGATCACATTCGGGTATAATTCAACAGCCGTCAATGATGCAAACAATTATATTATTGAGGATGTGAAGAAAAACATCCTACCAACATCAACACTGACACTCACCGGTCATACAGATAGAACTGGAAATCCCCAGTATAATAAAGACCTATCATTGAAAAGAGCAAAAGAAATATCTAGATTCTTTACCGCAAATCAAATGGTCACAGAAGGTCGCGGTTTCGATGATCTGCTATTCCCATTGGAATTGCCTGAAGGTCGCTTTTATTCTCGAACAGTGCGAATTATCGTTGATACATATATCGATGATGTGAAGGAATAGGATACTCGATTTATCCTATTCCTCACGCATCGTACATTTATAAATAGGGACCGAGTAATTTATGCAATGTCGCGGTTAGTGACTCATTTTTTGATAAACCACATTTTTTCTTAATTCGATACTTGTGACTTTCAAGGGTTCTTGGGGAAATCATCAATGTATCGCATATGTCTTTATTTCTCATCCTCAATACAATCATC
>JALRFC010000322.1 GCA_023253875.1 Candidatus Kapaibacterium sp. | reverse complement strand
CGCAAAGACTCACGCATCAATTCGGAATCCGGTGGTGGTTGCAAATCATTAGGAAGAATGTCGAGCAAACGATTATCCTCGCCTTGCACGAATGGAGCATCCACCGAGAGATGTCTTCCGGAAATTTTGATTGTTTCAGCGATTTCCGCAACGCTCATATCCAATTGCTCAGCGAGTTCCGCTGCTGTTGGTTCGCGCTCGAATGCTTGTTCAAGTTCACTAAATTTTTTACCGATTTTATTCAATGCACCCACGCGATTGAGCGGGAGGCGGACAATACGAGATTGTTCTGCGAGAGCTTGAAGAATGGATTGTCTGATCCACCATACGGCATAGGAAATGAATTTGAATCCGCGAGTTTCATCGAAGCGTTTTGCAGCTTTGATCAAACCAAGATTTCCTTCATTGATCAAATCGCCGAGTGATAAACCCTGATTCTGATATTGTTTTGCAACTGACACCACAAAGCGAAGATTGGCTTTCACCAAACGCTCAAGTGCAAGTTCTCCATCGAATCCGCCCTTTTTGATCAATTTCGCTAGATCAATTTCATCATCTCCCGTCAGAAGTTCAACCCTTCCGATTTCCTGAAGATATTTGTCGAGTGACTGGCTTTCTCGATTGGTATATTGTTTCGTAATTCTCATTCGCAGCACCTGAAAATTGCGATGATTCGCAAGTATATGAAAGTGTGGTCAATACGATTTGGATCGGTCTCTATTGTATAAACCGTTATTATTCCATCACTTTCGGAACTTTAAAAAATGTTTCATTTTTCTTTGGAGCATTTTCGAGCGCTTGTTTCACACTCAAGGATTCACTCGGATTATCCTCGCGAAACACATTGGGAAGATCAAGAACATGAGACATTGGCTCTACTCCATCCAATTCCAATGTATTGATTGCATCTATCGCCTGAACTATTGTGGCAAATTCATGCGTAAATGCATCAATATCGGCTTCATTCAAGCTCAAACGAGAAAGTTCGGCTATTCTTTTTACCGTTTTTGAAGTTATTTCGCCATTTGAGTTCATTGACAAGAGCAATACATGAAGTTGTAATTGGATAGTATATTTCATATAAAATACACGGGGTGCAAAAATACGAAAATTCGATGAGGAAGCGATGTACTTTCTTGATTTGTGCCTATGGTGTGATTATCGTACTTTTGTGAGCCCTCCATTGGAGTTTGAAAAGCAAACTCCTGATTTGCAGCATTGAGAGAAATATGGACAAATTAATCATTCATGGTGGACAGCGCCTCGAGGGCTCTGTCAGAATTTCCGGTGCCAAAAATGCGGCATTGGCATTGATCCCGGCGACATTACTCGCTCCCGGGAAGAATCTCATCACAAATACTCCCAATATCAAAGATGTTAAAACCGTGTCTCGACTCCTCGAGGCAATGGGAGCGCATTGTATGCTCGAAGGAGAGAATCTCATGATAGATTCTTCCGGAGTGAATTCATTTGAAGCTCCTTATGAGCATGTGAAGCAGATGCGTGCATCCATCAATGTACTGGGACCATTACTCGCTCGTTTTGGTGAGGCAAAAGTTTCCCTTCCCGGTGGCTGTGCATTTGGACCACGCCCCGTTGATTTGCATCTCAAGGGATTTGAAAAACTCGGTGCCGAAATCACCATTGAAAATGGATATATCCATGCAGTGGCGAAGGAATTGAAAGGTAATCGCATTCATTTTGATATATCAAGTGTAGGTGCCACTGAAAATGTGCTCACCGCCGCAGTGAAGGCAAAAGGCACGACAATCATGACAAATGCTGCCATGGAGCCGGAAGTAACGGCGCTCGCGGAAATGCTCGTAAAGATGGGAGCGAAGATCGATGGAATTGGTACTACCACTTTGACTATCGAAGGTGTTGAAACATTGCATCCCGTGGAATTTGAAAATATACCTGACAGAATAGAGGCGGCGACATTTCTGATAGCCGCCGCGATGTCTCGTGGTGATGTCTTGGTTG
>JALRFC010000321.1 GCA_023253875.1 Candidatus Kapaibacterium sp. | reverse complement strand
TGTGTGTTATTTTCCACCCCGCCCTTCGGGATTCCCTCGCGAAGAGCAAGTAGATCAGAGTTTGATTTTATGAGTGCATTGGCATATTTTTTATAATCTTCTATATATTATTAATCCACAAGCAATGGCATGGAATACAATCCAGTTGAATATTGTACCACAAGAAAATATATTCCTTTTGTAAGTAATGATATATCAATATTAAAGGTATCAACATTATTGAGCAAGCTTTCTTCATAAACCTTTTCACCAATGATAGAATAGATATGAACTAATTCCAAAGGTTCATTCTTATAAGAATGTACCATCAACCTATGACCACCTAAACGGCTAATCAAAATTTCAGTATCATAAGAATTCTTGATTGAACTAATAATTTCTTCAGGAGCATATGCTCCAATAGCATGTATCAACTTATTGGTAAATCTTCCAAAGAAATCTCTATCTCCCAAAGTAATGCCGAATTCCATATTCAAATCAATCCCATTGCTAGCAAATGGTGAATTTGTTGATATGCGATAAAAAGATAATGAATCATTAGGGTTAGGATACAAGATAGGAGCTACTTTGCCAAATCCTGAAATCTCAGGGTTCGCAAAAATGCCTACATCTTTATTGTTGATTTTCTCACAATCTTCACATTGTGCTCTAAAAGACTCAAGTGAAGAAATATCTTTCCCAAATCTAAGTGAAAATGCTTTGCCATTTGCCCAATAGCCATTTCCTTTAAAATGTGGTTTCTGAGCTATAAATGAGGTAGGAATATCAAGCAATTTGACACCATCGGTAATGATTGCATTATTATATGCTCGAATATTTGACATTACAGATCCATATTCTGTTAACTGAATTGCAGAAAAACTTGGATAATTATTTTTACTTGCAGGAGCAGTGATGATTGTATTATTGTGCATTAAAAAACCATCCCATTCTGTATTAGGTGCTGTGAACATAGTGACACTACTATTATTTGTACGTGCATCGTTAACACTTATGGAGTATCTAAGAAGGTTTTTCCCCCAAGGTCTTGCTCCTCCAAAGTTTCCAAATAAATATCCAGCACCATCATTATCATGTGAATAACAATATTGAATGATAGAATTAGTTACACCACCATCAAGATCAAATCCAAGACCATCACATCCTTTACCCTTTCCTGAAGAATTCTTATAAGATTCGCAGAATTGAATGATGATATTATCGGCTGCATATACCCATATACCTCCTGGACCACCACAGGCAGTATTTTCAGTCCCATTATTGTATGCTCGTGAATATTCTATAGTAGACGAATCAATTTGAGACAATACAATTCCGCTTCCTTTATGGCTTGGAGCATCATATCCAGAAATATTATATACTTCAGTATTTCGTATTGTAAATCGAGAATGATGATAGAAATTTGTGTTTTGGGTATCATATGCAAAAGATACTATCCCATTTTCTTTGCAATCATGTACTTTGCAATTATTGATTAAAACATCTTTATAACCTGATTGAACATCTTTATTCCATTCTGAATAGAATCGAATTCCACAGTATCCAAAGTTTTGAATTTCAACATTATTAATAATAATATGATGAAGATGACCAGTTGGTCTATCAGAAAAAAAGAACATACCATCAGCATCTTTTTGAACAGATCCACCCATACCTTTAACTATCATATTATGAAATTCTATTCCTTGTCCATTTGTAACTTTACATCCAATCTGTTTGCTAATTGTTGTTTGAATTATAGCTTTTCCTTGACCATATGTAGTAAATACAATTGGCTTATCTGGTTTATTTCCATCATTTGATTGTAATTCTATTCCTCCCGTAAATGTTGCACCGCCTTCGAACAAAATTGTATCTCCAGGAATGAATGTCATTTCATTGATTTTATCTAATGAAGTCCACCCTTTTTCCTTGGATAAACCATCAGAATTATCACCTATGGTATTCACATAAAAAGTTCGAGGTTGTTTTTCAATTACTGTTCCATTTCCAAAAAGA
>JALRFC010000320.1 GCA_023253875.1 Candidatus Kapaibacterium sp. | reverse complement strand
CTTCATCATCTTGATTCAATTCAGTGGCGGCTTCCGGTTCAACCAAATTAAATGGAAATTGAATTATCATGAAGTGATGATCTGCCTTAATGGACTTTGCAATCTCAAGACAGCGTTCGGCTGAGCAAAATTCAGGATGATCCGTTGCAAATGGGAATGAATTTGAAGAAATACCATAATATCTGATCAATCCTTTGTCCACCATGTGTTCCATACATTCAAATGCTTTTTTGATGCGGGCATAGAAGATATCCCTTTTTTCATTGATGGTTAAGGCATTGGATAGGGATTGATCCTTGAAGAAATACTCAGGATTATGCAAGAGAAGTCCATCCACATAATCAATGGACATTCTATTCAGACTATTCTGTAATTGTTCATTCAGAAAATCGGGGTGCATGGAATGATATACATCATCTCCAACTTTCACCAGATCGGGCATTGCATTGCCATTTGCTTCTTTGCGCTTGGCTTCTTCGAGTAATGGTCCTTGTAGATATCCAATCTTTGTGATAATGACCAAATCAGATCTTTTGGCTTGGCTTTCCACTGTTTTAAGTACATTTCCAATAAGCGATTCACTTGCTCCAAGTGCATAATTCGTGGATGTATCTATAAGATTGATTCCACTTGTAATGGCTTTCATCAATGAAAATGCATGTCCCATATCGCCTAATTTGACGCGATATGTTCCAAATCCTGCCATTGAAACAGTCTGTCCCGATGGCCAGATCGTAAAGGGAATCTTCGGAAATGCCGAAGCATATTCGTTTGTGGTGTCTTTCATAAAAACATTAGATCGAGAAGGAATTGGTTGCGCTTATAAGCGATATTGCACCAATACTGATGAAGTGAATCCACCGATTATGGATTCAACTGTTTCTGTCAAAGCTGAAGGAGTGAATAATTCGCCACGGAGATTATCTCTACCAAGAAGATTGAATGCAGTATATCCTACTGAAATATTCACTGACCAGCGCTCTTCAACCACACCTTCGATACCGAGTTTCACTCCTGCTCCAAGTCTGGTTGCGCCGGTTTTTCCAAAATATCGCGTCGTATCGGGAAAGTCAGGTTTTTCATAATTCAATTTGACTTCCAATTCGGTAGGAGCCAACATGGACATTCTCACATCAAAACCTGCATAAGCTTTCGCATTGGCAAGTGGTAAATCTGCAAATGCATATTCTATCCCCGTGAATATCGTTGGAATTTGAATCGTATGTGTTGCCTGAATCGTATAAAAGCGATCCGGAACTCGTTGCACTCCGCTCATCACAAAATAGTCCAGGCCAAAAGGAATGCGGAGATCATTCTGTTTATCTACACCGAGCGTGCCTTTCACCGTGAATCCGGATTGCCAATTTGGAAAACCTCCACCGATTGCTCCTTCACTTTCATTTGGAAAAATCTTCTGATTTGCAGGATTAGATCCATTGAGGAGGAATGTGGACACACCGAATGCCACGGTTGTGGTGCCATCAAATACGCTTTGTGCCTGTGCAGACATTTGCGAACAGATGACAAGTAACAATCCGATAATGTATTTCATGTACAGTTCCTTTATGAATCAATCAAGAGTTTCGCGAATACTATAGGTGGTGTTTTCCAATGAATTCTTGACAACCAATTCACCGATTAAGCCGGTTGAAATGAGTTGTACACCAACGATGATCATCGCAATACCAAAAAGGGCAAGAGGTCTTTGACTAAGGAATGTCAAACCCATGGCCCATTCCGCAGTCAAATAGATATTCGTAATCAATCCGGCCAAAACCATGATTGATCCTATGGTTCCAAACAAGTGCAATGGTCTTTTCACATAACGTGTAGTGAACATCACAGTCAATAAATCCAAGAATCCTTTGAAAAATCTGCTAAAACCAAACTTGGAATATCCGAATTTTCTTGGATGATGTAATACCGGCATTTCTGTTACACGGAACCCTTCCCAATGAGCAAGTGCAGGCAAATATCGATGCATTTCTCCATAGACTTGCAGTGTTTTGACAACTTCTTTTCTATATGCTTTA
>JALRFC010000031.1 GCA_023253875.1 Candidatus Kapaibacterium sp. | reverse complement strand
CAAACATTCTCCTTTTGCGGTGAGAATGTCAAATTGAAGTGCACTATTGCTCAAGAGAGAATCATAAAAGGGAAGAGCTTCCTTATACAATCTGATTGATTTCAATGAATCCGCAGTTGATTTCAATGCCTTTTCATTATTCGGAATTTCCGACATCAATGTCATGTTGGAAGTGCACAATATCACAGTACACAATATGGAAAACACACATTTCATACGATTCACCTTCGTGAGTAGTTTCATCATTTTCTTTATGGGTATTCAAGCTCTTGCCGAGCAATCTGATTCTCTTCTTCACTCTTTTAATCTAGAGAGAATGTCAATACAACAAACCGGGATGCAGACACTTGGCATATGGGCATTGACCAATATCGCAATCGGAACATATGCTTCTATGACAACTTCAGGCGAACGACAATCGTTTTGGCAAATGAATGCCGGTTGGAATATTGTCAATGCAGGAATTGCCGGAATGGGATATTTCTCCCAATCAATACCTACAACATTATCAGCAACCATTCATGAACAATCTTCCATCGAAACATTACTTGCATTCAATGCAGGACTTGATATTGCTTATATCATCGGTGGACTCTATATGAAAGAAAAAGCCAATACATCAGATACTCCGGAGAGATTACGTGGATTCGGCAATGCTATCATGCTGCAAGGTGCATTTCTCTTCATATTCGATGCCATTCTCTATGGAGTCCATGCTCATCATGGAAGTTCATTACCTACCATCATACAATCCATGTATATTTCTACACAAGGAATTGGACTCAATATCACATTTTAATAGGCGATATTATTTTTTCTGCAAATCTCAATCGCCGGAGCATATCCTAGTGAAGCAGACTGCTTCAAATGTTGCAAAGACATCTCTTGATTACCCATCTTGTCATAGGTCACAGCCAGATTATTATGTGCAATTGCATGATTAGGATGCGCTGTAACCACTTCTGAAAATGCTTTCACGGCCTGCGGAAATTCATTTCTCCAGAAATAATACAATCCAACATTATTTCCGGCTTCTGCAGGATTACCTAATTTGCTTTGGATGGCAGACAATTCAACATATGCATCTGTATACTTCGGATTTAATTCCACTGCTTTGTTATATGCGGCCAATGCATCCTGTAATTCTTCAAGCATAGCATGACTATTACCCTTATTGAAATATGCTTCCACAAATTGTGGATTCACATTCAATGCTTTCTTTAATTGCTCAATGGACTTCTTATATTCTTTCTTGGTATGATAGGTCACTGCGAGATTATTATATCCAAGCGCTGAATCCGGTTTGATTGCAATAGCAGCATTATATACGTCAATCGCTTTGTCATATTCACCCTTCCTAGTCAACACATATCCCAAAGAATACAATACATCCAGATTATTAGCATCTATGGATCTTGCCTTCTCCAATTGCTCAACAGCTTTATCCTGTTTATTTTCAAGCAGATACAACTTGCTTTGCAAAACATGTGCTTCGATATTGGAAGCATTCTCAATAAGTGCTTCCCCGATCGACTTTTGTGCATTGTCCATTTCACCGGCTCGCATGTACATTTCTGCTTTTAGAGTATGAAATTCAGACATATCCGGATGTTTTGTACAACCCGAAAACATGATTATTCCAAAGCTAAAACAGAGAATAAGAAAGGACTTCATGTATATATACCTGAACTATGATGAAAATTGTACTTTGAAATCGCATGGCAAAAATACGAGTTTCCTATCTATCAAGCCATTATGTATGTATTGAGGATGTATTTTTGCACTATGTCTAAACGAATATTCATAGTTGCCGGCGAAATGTCGGGAGATACACATGGTGCACTGCTTATTGAGCAATTGCGAATGCTCATGCCCGATTGTATTATTGATGGGATAGGTGGTCCTGCAATGGAAGCACAAGGACTGCGATCAATCGTTGAATTTTCCCAAATGAATGTTTCGGGTTTTCTCGAAGTGATTAAATCCTATCCAACACTTTCCTCTGTTTTACGGTATGCAAAGAAGACTTTGAAAGAAGGGAAGTATGATGTCTTCATTGCTGTGGATTATCCTGGTTTCAATATGAGACTAGGTACATATGCTCGATCACTTGGCATATTGTCAATGTGTTATATCGCTCCGCAATTATGGGCATGGGGTGAATCACGCATACAACAAGTCATTGAATCCTATGATACCATATTAACTGTACTGCCATTTGAACAAGCTTTTTTTGCAAAGCATGGAATTCATGCTCCCTTCATTGGTCATCCTCTGCTTGATAGATCATACATGAAAGAAGTATCCACTCAAAGAGATTCCAATATCATTTGCCTCATGCCTGGATCGCGCATGCAAGAAATAAAGCATCATCTTCCCATTTTGGAACCATTGGCTAAGGAATTACAGAACATATCCTATGAACCTGTGTATTGTATCCCCAAACATTTACACCATAAAGTACAAAGTGTTCTTCAATCAAATAGTCGTATATCTCATGAAACGCCTCATATCATGAACATCGCCAAAGCAGGTATTGTCAAGATGGGTACAAGCACATTGGAAGCCGCATTATTGCAAATGCCATTCATTGGATATTATTCCACTTCATGGATATCCTATCAGATCTCTCGATCTAAAATCACATTACCTTGGATTTCACTTCCAAATATCCTCCTTGAACGGAATCTCATTCCAGAATTCATTCAACAAAATGCGAATCCAACAGCATTGATGGAAGGAATGAAAGAACTTCTTTCAGGACCTGCAATTTCTCAACAATTAAATGGTTTTGATGAAATCCGACAACTCCTTGGTGGACCAGGCGCTTCCCGAAGAGCAGCAATGATGATTCTCAATACAATGGAAGGTAGGTAGTGAAACTATTTATTCCATTTGGCATCTTCCTCATTCGCATGATTGCAAGCACATGGAGATATTCAACAAGCGGTTCCATTCCACAAGATATGCCCTCAATCATAGCTTTTTGGCATGAATCCATGCTACCTGGTTGGCATCATCATGCTGATAAGAAGAGTATTGCATTGGTATCCCAAAGTAAGGATGGAAGCATATTAACAACATTACTTGAACAATGGGGAATCACAACGGTTCGCGGGAGTAGCTCCTCATCCGGTAAGCAAGCTTTGGCCGAAGCAATTGAAGAAGTGAAGAATGGATCCACTCTCTTACTCACACCTGATGGACCACGTGGTCCTCGAAGAAGTATGAAAGCCGGTGCAGTCATTGCCGCGCAAAGAGCCGGAGTACCATTATATCTTGCCCGCATTTCAGAATCTTCTACTTTTATATTTCACAAAAGTTGGGATAAATTCAGAGTTCCACTCCCATTTGCAAAGATTCATATTAACTATTGTTCCATCATGATATCCCAAGATCACACTGAAAAAGATTATATAGATTCCGTAATTTCCGAATGCGAATCGCTCTTACTTGGAGAGTCAAAATGTATGGATCAGTAATCAATCTCAGAAACTATTGTTTCGACAGAGGATTAATCAGCCCCGTCAAAGCAAAAGTACCAATCATCAGTATTGGAAATCTTGCAGTAGGTGGTACTGGAAAAACACCATTTACGCTCATGCTTGCCAGAATGATGCAGGAGTTACATATACCTCTTTCACTACTTTCCAGTGGATATGGAAGAACAAGCAAAGGAGAAATATGTATAGTATCTCAAGGAAAAGTCAGACCTGAAATCACACCTGATGAGTCAGGTGATGAAGTGTATATGCATGCACTCACCGGACTCTATGATACAGTCATCGCACATTCACCCAAGTATAAGAGTATTGATCATTTTACGACACCTGTCTTGATAGATGATGGGTTTCAACATAGAAAACTCTTCAGAGATATTGATATCGTTTTGGTAAGTACAAAAGATCTTCATGATAGATTACTCCCATTCGGAAGAATGCGTGAACCACTCGCTTCACTGATTCGAGCAGATATCATCGTTTGTACCGATAATACCTCTAAGAAAGAATTTGAACCATATATGAAGGCCAATGCATTATTCTGTCGAACAATATCAGTTATGAAGGAACCATATGCATTGTCAGAGTATGCCTCTTCCGTTCATGACTATACGCATTGCGATATTCTCGAACCGGTTATGGCAGTGGCGGGTATTGCCAATCCCGAACGATTCTTGGATTCATTGACAAAAAATGGTATCACAGTACAACATCATCATTGGCTGAAAGATCATGTGCAATACACTCAATCCTTGATCGAAGAACTTTGTAATGAAGCAAAAGCACATTCGTGTACAACGATTGTCATCACTTCAAAAGATGCCGTAAAAATGCAGGAATATTCTTCTTTGTGTGCTTCACATGGAATTCGAGTGATAGGAATTCCAGTGTTTTTTGAATGCATTGAAGGTAAGCAAGAACTGCTTTCAACAATCACCACAGTTTGTTCATCATTTATTCAAACAATATGATCATAGCATTTTCACATATTCAGCATGCAAGTAGTCCTTCCAATTATGAAAAATGGTTAAGACATTTTGGTGGTGATATTCAATTCCTCGCCTTGAATGAATACCCAACAGAGGATTATGAAACTCTCCTTCGCACATGCAGTGGATTGGTATGTACCGGTGGTGCTGATGTTCATCCGGGTAGATATGGAATGGAACATCGCATTCATGAATGTACAATTGAACCTGACCGCGATGAAAGAGAATCATTGATTCAAGAGATTGCACTGAATGTCAATATTCCCATTCTATCTATTTGTAGAGGCGAACAATTCTTTGCAGTTATGCAAGGTGGTTCATTGATTGTGGATATACCAACAGATATTGTCTCGGACTATCAACATCATCAGATTGATGGAATTGATGCTATGCATCCAATAACAATTGAACCAAGAACATTGGTGCATAAACTGATCAAAGCGGAAGAGGCAATCGTCAATAGTGCACATCATCAAGCAGTGACAAAGCTTCCTGATCATCTTATAGCAACATCGAAAGCGCCGGATGGTGTCATTGAGTCCATAGAATGGTCCGATCCAACAGGTAAACCTTTTTTCCTTGGAGTACAGTGGCATCCTGAGAGAATGGACTATCAATCACCCTGTTCCTACTCAATTGCACAGCATTTCCTGATGGAAGCAGAGTCTTATTCACTTCTTTTACGCTCATGAAACAATTCATTTTCATACTCATGGTGGCATTATCTGCTGCAATTTTGCCATTTGTCTTTCAGACTTCTACTTCTGATCAAGCCATGGAATTTGGACCAAGAGAGCGATATATACAGATGCTCTTGGCAGATCCAGCAACGGGAGAAATTCCTCATAATGCCAGAGCCAGAGAATTGGATTTCGCGCAAAGATTCCAAGAGAATTCCTCAATGCAAACATTTGCGAAAGTACAAGCAAATGATAATTGGAGCTTTGCCGGACCCAATGCCTTAGGAGGCAGAACCAGAGCCATTGCACAAGACATTTCTCAAGAGCAATCACTCATTGCAGCAGGAGTTTCAAGTGGAATATTTAAAAGTACCGATCTTGGATTAACGTGGAAAAAGAAACTCCGCAATGATCAATTGCAATCCATAACATGTATTGTGCAAGATCAAAGACCCGGTAAGACACAACAATGGTATGCAGGGACCGGAGAATTCTATGGCAATTCATCCGATCTCAATGGTGATGGCATCTACAAAAGCACGGATGCAGGTGAATCCTGGGAATTATTATCATCAACTCAGTCTAAAACACCGAATACCTGGGATGGAGCTTTTGAATTTGTGTATTCTGTTGCAATGGATCAATCCAATGTCCAGCAAGATGAACTCTATGCTGCAACTGCTCTTGGAGGCATCCATCGCTCAACTGATGGCGGTAAATCATTTCGTGCAGTCTTAGGAGGATTAGGTAATCAATTTTCTTTGTTTACCGATGTAGTAGTTTCACCAAGTGGAATTGTCTATGCCACAATGAGTCAATTGGCTGGCGGTGGAGCTACTTCCAAAACAAAAGGTATTTGGCGATCTGTGGATGGTGTGAAGTGGGTGAATATCACTCCGGCAAATTTTCCCACTGAATCCTATAGAATTGTCATCGAAATTAATCCCAAGGATGAACATCAGGTATTCTTCTTTGGATTCACTCCCAATGCCGGTAAACGATCCACCAATTTCAGAGGTGATGTAGAATGGAATAGTCTTTGGCAATATCGCTATATCTCGGGGGATGGGTCTGGTTCCGGTGGTTCATGGGAAGATCGCTCACAATATTTACCTAATCTCGGTGGCGAATTCGGCAATCTGATTACGCAATCCGGATATGATTTGGTATTGAAAGTTCATCCAATCGATACAACGATTCTCTTTATTGGTGGGACCAATCTGTTTCGGTCGAATAGTGGGTTTAAAGATTCACTACAAACAGCATGGATAGGAGGTTATAAACCCGGTACAAAAAGACCCTATTTTGACATCTATCCTGCACAACATCCGGATCAACATGCACTCATCTTTCTCAAATCAGATCCCCAAAAAGCTATATCTGCCAATGATGGAGGATTGCAATTCACAGATGATTGTATAAAAGGTCAAACCACATGGCGTGAAATCAATACATCATATATCACTTCCCAATTTTATACGATTGCAATAGATCATGGTGATCAACTTAGAAAAACCATCATGGGAGGATTACAAGACAATGGTACTTATTTCACCAAGGGAGATAATCCACTCGATCCATGGAACATGACATTGACCTATGATGGAGCATTTTGCGCAATTGCCAAGAATGGTTCTCGATATTATATGTCAGCTCAACAGGGAAGAATCGCGTCAATGAAATTGGATGATGATGGGACTCTTCTCGAAAAAGGAAGAATAGACCCTGCCGGTGGAAAAGATTATCTCTTCATTAATCCTTTCACATTGGATCCTGTCAATGAACGCATCATGTATGTAGCAGGCGGGAGCATTCTTTGGCGCAATAATGATTTGTCAATATTGCCTATGAATACATGGGATTCAACATCTGTCAATTGGGATAGTCTTCATACCACAAGACTTCCCGACGGTGAATTGATTTCATCGGTGTCTGCATCAGAAAAACCTGCTCATCGAGTCTATTATGGGACTAATAAAGGGAATCTCTATCGCTTGGATGATGCTCATTCCGGAATTCCTATACCAAAGAATATCACAGGAAGCATATTCCCTGATGGAAATATACAATGCATTGCAATTGATCCCAGAGATGCTGACAATATCATTATAGTATTCAGTAATTATAATATTATTTCACTCTTTCATTCCATAGATGGTGGGGAATCATGGACCGCCATAGCCGGAAATCTTGAAGACAATGCCAATGGTTCAGGAGCAGGACCATCTTGTAGATGGGCTGAAATAGTACCACTAAACACAGGTTTCAAAGTGTATGTGGGAACTAGTATTGGTCTATTCTCAACAGGAAGTTTGAATGGATCCAATACATGTTGGGAACAAGAAGGCAAAGAAAGTATCGGGAATGCTGTCATGACAATGATGGATTATAGACATTCAGATGGATATATGGCAATCGCAACACATGGCTCAGGAGTATATACCACAATGATTCATCAAATACCGGCAAAGCTTGCAGCGCCTACATTACAATACCCCGCACAAGACACAAATTCAAATGCCACACTGATACGCTACTATTGGAATCCTCCTTTGGGAACTGTATTCTCTAGATTGGAAGTCTCGGACATGCCTGATTTCTCGCAAATGACATTCACTCGTTCACTCATCCCTGCAGGATTATATACAGGACTCTCGGGATTGAAAACCGGTAAACGATACTATTGGAGAGTATTTTCTGTGAATTCCGGTGGAGATTCCCAACCATCGGAAACACGAACATTCACGATTGGGACTGTGAGCAATATCAAGAATACCGAAAAAGAACAGCTGTATGTTCATGACAATATCATATATCTTCCAGAAGAATATCATTCTGAACGATTCTCCATTATAGATATAACCGGTAAATCAATGCTCTCGGGAAGTTTAAATAATGGCGAATTAGCAATATCTATTGAGCATCTTTTGCATGGAACCTATATAATGACATTTTCAGATGAAATTCTTCATAAACCATTTATTTTCAATAAGTAGTCTCAATGTTAAGATATCTTAACATTGGAAAATACAAGTACTGAATAGCAATAATGTAATTTTGGACATTATTCTCAAAAAAGAGTATTTCAATGCAAATAGTTAGGACACTTGGCATCATTTGTTTGTTCTTGTTGATGGGATCCAGATTCCAACAAACAACGCTGACAATCAAAGGATCTGATACGATGGTCATACTTGTTCAGAGATGGACAGAAGTATTTCCGGATAAACAAATCAGCTTTCAAGTGACAGGTGGCGGGTCCGGTACTGGTATCGCTGCATTGATAAATGGGACGACTGATATCTGCGCTTCCAGCAGACCTATGAAACCAGCCGAAATTGCCCAATTGAAGGAAAAGTATGGTTCAGTTCCGCAGGAAATCCGAGTTGCTAGAGATGGTATCAGCATCTATGTCAATAAGGATAATCCACTTCAAAAGCTAACAATGAGTCAACTGAAAGGGATTTTTACGGGAAAAATCAGAAATTGGAAAGAGCTTGGTGGTGCTGATCACAGCATCATACTGTATTCGAGAGAAAACAATTCCGGTACTTATGAATTCTTCAAAGAACATGTATTGTCCAAAAAAGATTTTCATCCAATAGCACAGCATATGCCCGGAACATCCGCTGTGGTTGGAGCTGTTGCTATGGATCGTTGGGGTATTGGTTATGGTGGAGCAGCATATACCATAGGGGTACGAGAAGTCAAAGTAGCATTGGATGAAAAAAGCACACCATTTCTACCGACAGAAGTCAATATCCTCTCAGGAACATATCCTATTTCTCGTTTCTTGTATTTCTATGTCAAGGAAAAACCCAAGGCACAAATGAAGCAATTCATTGATTGGGTGATTGGTCCTGGAGGACAAAAAGTGGTGAATGAAGTCGGTTATTTTCCATCCATGAAACACAACTGATTCCATGGCACAATTTCTACATAAAAAAAGACCCAAAAGCCAAATTATCGGAGAATTCTTCGCTGAATGGGGAATTCGATTGACAGCAAGTTTTTCAATAGTTGTCATCTTTCTGATATTCATCTTTGTTTTTCGTGAAGCCGGTGGATTAATATTTGGTACCGCCAAAGAACTCAAACCAAAAGTTGAGAAAAAAGTAGAAGGCGCTGATGATTTGAAGCCGGAAATTTATAATCCGGAGACAGGGGAAATTGCGAAAATCAAAGAACCAGAAAAAAAATCATCAAAGAAGAAAGAAGAGAAAAGCATCTGGGAGAATCTTGCCGGAGATGTGTGGCAGCCTGTAGGTAAAGAGCCCAAATATGGTATCCTGCCTCTACTGTCAGGTACCATCAAAGTAACACTAGTCGCTTTGTTTCTTGCTACTCCATTGGCAATATTTGCTGCCATATATAGTGCATTTTTTGCATCGAGAAGACTTAGAGAATGGATAAAACCCACTGTGGAAATCCTTGCGGGTTTTCCATCTGTAGTGCTTGGTTTTTTCTGTCTCGTGACGATTGTCAAAGGGGTAAACTTCATCACCACATTCATTCAACCGGGATTGGATGCATTCGCTTCGGGTCTTGGCTATATTATGCCATTTGCTGATTCCTTTTTCAGAGAAGCTTTCACGATCAGTGAATTTCATTACTCCTCATTTGTCGGTGGAATAGGACTTGGACTTGCTGTCATTCCAATTATCTTCACCATTACCGAAGATGCTTTATCTGCAGTACCAAAAAGTTATCGCGAAGCATCTCTTGCATTGGGAGCAACTGAATGGGAAACTGCATTTAAAGTGATGTTGCCTGCCGCTTTACCGGGTGTTGTGGCAGCAGTGCTTCTCGGTATTGGTCGTGCATTTGGTGAGACAATGATTGCACTTATGGCAACCGGAAATGCAGCTTTGATGTCATGGAATATATTTCATCCCGTCAGAACGCTTGCAGCTACGATTGGATCAGAAACAGGAGAAGTCCAATGGGGTTCTCTTCATTATAATATTCTGTTTTTCCTCGGAATATTGCTCTTTATTGTGAGCTTCACCATCAATGCAATCACGGAATTGTTTGTGAAGAAATATCTAGCCAAAAAATTCCAAGGTGCATGATGAATCCTGAATCAGTGGCTCAGAAACCAAATAAAAAGAATGTCCTCGAGTTTTTTGCACTCGGTTTGCCTGCATTCTCAGCATATGCACTTATCATTCTCATCATCTTATTGCTCGCTCATTTCATTTGGCATGGAATGCCAGGAATGTCTTGGGCATTTTTGACAGAATCACCGAGAAATAATAATACTGAAGGTGGAATTTTCCCTGCCATTTATGGTACCGTTATTTTGGTATTCATCATGTCTTTACTCGGTGTTCCCATTGGTACAGCTACGGCAGTGTATTTAAGTGAATATGCAAAACAATCATCCGTGTTCGCAAGAGCAGTTCGATTCGGTGTGAATACATTAGCAGGCGTTCCTTCCATCGTCTTTGGATTATTTGGTGTTGGATTTTTCATGCAATTCATAGGAAAGGGAATTGATACAACGCTTGGAAGTGATATGTGGAGCAAACCATCTTTATTGTGGTCTGCGGCAACATTGTCTGTACTCACTCTACCTGTTGTCATTGTATCTGTAGAAGAGGCATTGCGTACAGTACCTCAGGAATTGCGCGCAGCGAGTCTTGCTCTCGGTGCAACAAAATGGCAAACTATATGGAAAGTTGTCTTACCGAATTCATTAACAGGTATTTTAACCGGTTCCATCCTTGCAATTGGAAGGGGAGCAGGTGAAGTTGCACCCGTCATTTTTGTTGGTGCAGTATATTCCTTACCTGAATTACCAGATTCACTCACTGATCAATTCATGCACATGGGATATCATATCTATGTGTTGGCAACGCAATCACCTAATGCTGCAGAAGCTTTGCCATTGCAGTATTCATCAACATTGGTATTGCTCTTACTCGCCTTTAGTTTGAATATCACTGCCGGACTCATTCGAATGAGAATCAGAAAGAATAATTCTTGAATATGAGATAATCATCATGTCAAAAGACACCGTAAAAATTCGCATCAGAAATTTCAATGTATTCTATGGAGAAAAGAATGCCTTGAAAGATATTTCACTTGATGTTCAAACGAATAAAGTGACTGCATTCATTGG
>JALRFC010000319.1 GCA_023253875.1 Candidatus Kapaibacterium sp. | reverse complement strand
TGACCATTCATAAGGAATTGGATAAATGTTCATCGAAATCTTCCAAAGAATCAATGCACTAATAGCATAAGCGATAAAGGTTGCCCATGCTCCACCATAGATACCGAACAGTGGTACGAGTAAGAATGTTAAGAGTATATTCACAAGTGCTGCAATTCCTGTTGCAATCGGTAGCCAGCCTGTTTTTTTGCTGATATGCATACCCAAAGCCATATTGGTGGCAATACCATTCCATATATATGCTCCAAGTATGATTGGAATAATTCCAAGTCCTTGCCAATAGGATTGATGGATCAATGATATTCCTCTAACTGACACATGAACAATGTCCTCAATGAAGAGAGAAATCAGTAAAAAGATTCCACATGCAATGATCATGAAATATGTAAAGATGCGAGCGAAGAGTTTGGGTGCATCATCATCTTCATGATGAGAGAGATAAAAAGGTTTATAGGCAAATTCAAATACAGCAACAAGCATCATCATTGGAATTCCCAAACGATAATTGGCTTGGTAAAGACCGGTCATATCAGAACCTGCAATGGCAGTCATTATTGGCCTATCTGCCACTTGGAGCATCATTCCTGAAAAAGCGGAAGGCATCGTGGGGAGTCCGAAAGAGAGCATGTCTTTTGATAGCCCCGCATCATATGTCAATCTCAGCCATTTGAAAATAATCGGCAATATGCCAATCACAGCAAAAAAAGAAGATGCAATTCCGGCTATTACAATTCCTTTTAAACCCATATTCGCATAACCCACCAGGAATACATTGAGTCCAAGATTGATTGCAACATTTACAATTCTCAATACAGCGAATTGTCTTGCTTTTCTCTGCATTCTGAGCAGATTATATGGAACATTCGTCAAGGCATCAAAGAGTGGTATGAGTGCAATTGCACGGATAAGATCACCCTGACCGCTAAGTTCCGGAATCCAATTCGCAATGCCATCGGCTGAAAACATAATCACAATCGTTGAGACAATACCAATGAGTGCAATCATCCACCATGAAAATGAAAATGCTCGTTCTGTTTTATGTGGTTCTTTTGCTGAGAAGAATCGAAGAAAGGCGGTATCCAAACCAAAGGCATAGATAACATTCACAAAGGCCAATAAAGAATATAAATATGCATACACCCCAAATTCTGCCCTAGTTGCAAGTGCATTCGTGTACAATGGAGTGAGCAGAAAACTCATAGATCGCGTCAATAGGGTTGTCACACCATAAATCGCCGCATCCGAGGCGAGAAGTTTGATCTTTGCTCTCATGTACCATCTAATTGAATAAACTTCTGCAATATATGATGTTTCCCCATGGCCAAAGCCACCTATTTCATTGTGGACTACCGTTTATTCCCAATCACTTTTCCAAATTCTGCCAACCTATTTTGCATCTGTCTTTGTTTTCGTCTCGCATGAATCTGTTTCTGATACCTAATATAACGTTCAATAATACCTACTGAAGATTCATTAACTGAAAATGCGCCATATCCAGTTTGCCATGCAAATTTCTCATTCAACAGTTGATTTTTATTGATGTAAAAAGTACTTGCCCCTTTGGCATGCCTTATCACATCAGCAATTGCAATGCTTCTATTCAAGACAAATAAACAATGCACATGATCGGGCATGCCATTGACTATCTTCACAAAGCATCCTTGCCCTCTGATTTCATCATTTATTTTCTTAAAAATCAGAAACTCAACCGTTTCATCAATCAAAGGTATTCTATTCTTTGTTGTCCAAACCGCATGAATCCACACCTTATTCAGTGAATGCGCCATTTCATAATCTCCCTGATTGTTTATATGCAACATATGCGATTCTTTGAATACTATGTTCACATAAATCACCCTAATTTTTCCCATGGATATTTATTTTTCCCATGGATATTTATTTCTACCATGGATAAATCCATGGGCTGTATTTTCATGCATATATAATCATTTGGATTTATCCATCTTTTCACCATCACATACACACCATGGATTTATCCATGGGAAATCCATCCATGATAATCCATCCATGATATATCCATCCATGATATATCCATCCATGATA
>JALRFC010000318.1 GCA_023253875.1 Candidatus Kapaibacterium sp. | reverse complement strand
ACATAAACAGTTAACCGATGAAGAAGGATTT
This sequence comes from Candidatus Kapaibacterium sp., assembly GCA_023253875.1. GTDB lineage: Bacteria > Bacteroidota > Ignavibacteria > Kapaibacteriales > UBA961 > UBA961. Next base: position 2,034 of record JALRFC010000318.1, on the reverse strand, counting down.
GATCCTAATTCTGAAGAATATTATGCTGAAATTGATAAAAGAATAAGACTTGAATTTCCGCATAAATTTGTTAATAATAAGGAAAAGGCTGAAAACAATACGACCAAGCCCACACAGATAGTAGCTTCAGCGAGGCGAAGTGTAAATCCAGGTCGCAAAACCGTGAGACTCACACCTTCTCAGGTTGCAATCGCTAAAAAATTAGGAGTGCCATTAGAAGAGTATGCGAAACAAATAAAAATCATGAAGGAGGTTTAAGCATATGGAAAACAATAAAATGAAGACCCCTCGTGCGAGCGAGTCGAGAGTAGCTGAAAAGAGACCAACGACTTGGACTCCACCATCAAGTCTAGCTTCATTTTTGACAATTGAAGTCACCTTCACTCCAACATGTTTTGCCTCTAAAGTCGGTGCAAAAGATGAGATGGTCGCAGAAACACTACCTTCTTGTTTTGCAGTAAATACATTTGGTCTGAGTACAATGATTGCATGAGCAGAAATAGCCTCAACAGTAATATGTGCTTTTCCTGCATAGACCGGTCTTGTGGCTTTCAATCCACCATCATGAGAAAGTGCAATACAATCAGGCAATAAACCGGCTTTGAGTTTCACACTCAATCGTGGTGCAATTTCTTTACCGGAAGCATTTCCGGATAGAATGATAGTATCAGCGGAAACTGACTGTGCATATTGAGCAATTGCTTCTGCTGTTGCTGTTGATGAATAGCCGGAAAGTAATTCATGTTTTGCGAGAACAACTGAATGCACGCCATATTGTCCTGCTGTAGATAATGCTTGCTCATTTCCTTGTACTGCAAAAGCAGTGATTTGAGCATCTCCAGCTATGGAACGTGCCGCTGTCAATGCTTCATAAGAAGTTCTTTTCAGTGAGCTTGCATCTTTGGGTTCTATATAAACGATGATATGTTTCATGAGTAGATTCTTCCGAATAAATTAAATAACTTTTGCCTGTTCATGAAGAGCGGTAACAATTGAAGTAATTTCTGCTTCTGAATCTCCAACAATCATTCCTACTCTTTTTGAAGATGGAAGCGCCATTGATGTCAATGATACCAAAGATGCTCCATGACTTGGAGCAATTTCTTCAATGGGCTTGCTTTTTGCTTTCATGATATCAGGCAATTTCGGATATCGAGGATCATTAAGTCCTTTTTGGGCGCTAATTACACAAGGAAGAGTACATGACAATACTTCTTTTCCACCTTCAATATCTCGTTCTGCTATGATAGCATTATTCTCGATTGACCAGGATGAGACAACTGAAATGGAAGGAAGATCAAGCATCTCAGCAACCATTGGTGCCATTCCGGAAGAATCAAAGTCTATTGATTGCCTACCGAATATCACAATATCCGGTATTATTGATTTGGCATAATTCGCAATATTTTCAGCCACATTAAATGAATCTAATGTTGCATCTGTTTTCACTATTCCAGCTTTATCAACACCCATTGCCAATGCTGTTCGTAGAATTTCTTTTGATGTTTCAGTGCCAACGGTCAATGCCGTTACGGTGCCTCCGAAACGCTCTCTCAAGCGAAGTCCTTCTTCGATTGCAAATTCATCATATGGATTCAAGATAAACTTCACACCGGCTTTTTCAATGGATATTCCATCGCCGGATACTTGGATTTTGGCTGTGGTATCAGGTACCTGTGATATACACACAAGGATATTCATGGAGTAACTCCGTGTTTTTGATGGTGATCAGTCTGCAAAATTAGGGAATTTAATGGATTGAAAATCGCTGAATTTTCCACGTTTTCAGCGAATGAGCTTGAATAGTTCAACTCTTCGACAGCGTTTATTATAAGTGTCATTGTCTTCAGAAACTCTTTTTTTCGGTAAAGCTTCTTCTCCTTTTGACTCAGATTTGAGCAATTGTGCTGGAACGCCCAATTTTACCAATTGCTTAACGATAAAATCCGCTCTTCTTTGGCCAAGTTTCATATTATAGTCATTGCTTCCTACCTCATCTGTATGACCAATAATGGCCAAAGTGCCTATATTTTC
>JALRFC010000317.1 GCA_023253875.1 Candidatus Kapaibacterium sp. | reverse complement strand
AATCTTTCAAAATCTCGTGGTTTTCCTAATAATGATACTATTTATAGTAGTAAAAACATGGTATAAATAAAATACCATTAATACTATGAATACCGATAATATGATATTACCAATACAGTATAGAATAAGAACATTAGATAAGAAAAATTGATATGTTATATTCTTACAGAAGGTATAAATATTATTATCGTAAATACCCTGAAATCCTGATAAATAGGATATGTTATGCGTAAACAATGAAGAAAATAAATTCTAAAAAACTACGATCCCTGTAGCGGTTGCAGGTGTGGGAATCAGAGCTATAATTATTATAGATCCTGCAGGTGTATAAAAGAAAAATACCAATGAACTTGATTGCTCATTGGTATCTGTGCGGTTGTCTATACAACCAGAGCGGAGGAAGAGGGACTCGAACCCCCACAGGCGGAAGCCCGGCAGTTTTCAAGACTGCTGCAATACCATTATGCGAATCCTCCGAGAATGCGCTTGATTTGCATCGAGGAGGCAAAACTCGGACATTTTTCACATTTTTGCAAGACAAAATTCAAACACTCACAAAGTTTTCCATGTTACAGTCATATATATCACTTTTGTGCTTTTCATTTTTCTTTCTTCATTCTTTGACATTTGCACAATCAAAGGGAACAACTACATTACCAAAAGCCATCTTTGTGATTTCATATGATCAAATGCGCGGAGATTTTCCGGAGAAGTTTTCTCGCTTTTGGGGTAAAAAAGGGTTCAATCGAATAATGAAGGAAGGCGCATATTCTCCATTATGCCATTTCAATCATGTCTCAAATATGACATGTCCCGGGCATGCAGTATTGCTCACAGGATCCTATCCATCCTTAACCGGCATTGTTTCAAATGATTTTTTTGATACCCCATCTGCTTGCATTTGCTATTGCACTGAAGACAAAAAACATCCCGTGAAAGGGAATCCTTCCATCGGGAGATCACCTGAATTATTGAAACAGCTCACTTTAGGTGATGTCTTACAGAAAAAATATCCACAAAGCAAAGGTTTGGCTATTGCATTAAAAGATAGATCTGCAATTTTGATGGCAGGAAGAAATCCTAAGAACAATGTTATCTGGTTCGACTGGAAATCACAAAATTTCACTACCTCATCTTATTATTCTCAACCTCAATGGTTGGATGCCCTTAATACAACAATACCACATACTGCTTATGCGGGAAAAGTGTGGAGGACCATACTTCCTGATTCACTTGCATATGAAGATACAGTTACTGTAGAGGGAAATTTTCCCGGAGGTAATATTACTTTTCCACATGAAATCGGCGTGCCCGGTCAACAGCATTATACCGAAGCAATGCTCACTTCCCCATTTGGAATATCATATCTCTTTGAGTCTGTAAAATTTGCCATCAATAAAGATGAAATTGGAAAGGATGCATTTCCGGATATTGTAAGCATCGGCGTATCCACCACTGATTTTCTTGGTCATACCTTCGGACCTGATAGCCGTGAAATCCAAGAACTGTATATTCATGCTGATTCCATTTTAGGCAATTTCCTCGATCATCTCGATCAAACAATCGGAAAAGATGCATATATCGTAGTCATTGCTTCCGATCATGGAGTTGCTCCTATTCCCGAATATATCACTCGTTTTGGTAAAGTACCTGTTGATGCTGGACGTATATATGAGAAACCCCTCATTGATTCCATTGAACGCGAAATGACCAGAAGATGTGGCAATTTTCAGAATCGTACATGGATTAAAGTGTTTGAACCTCCTACCATTTTTCTGAATGACACAACCATTTATAAAAGTGGATATGAAACTCCAATGATCGCTGATACAGTATGTAAGATTCTCTCTAATATTGATGGTATTGCTTCTGCCGTTCCTACATCAATGATACAACAAGGTCAGATTCCTCCGGGGTGGACCAAAGAACTACTTGAGATGTATCGCAATGATATTCATCCGGACAGAACAGGTGAAGTCATGTTCATGGTAAAACCCTATTGGCTCTTTGGCTCCAAACCCGCGAATCATGGAACTCCCTATGATTATGATACTCATGTTCCCCTCATGTTCTTTGGTGGCGGG
>JALRFC010000316.1 GCA_023253875.1 Candidatus Kapaibacterium sp. | reverse complement strand
AATTTAGCTGCACCTCCTTCAATATGATATATTGAAGTGTCTTGAATGGAACCAAGTTTCAGTGAAATTGATGAAGCACCAACCTGAAGATTCAAAGTAGCAATACGTAAAGCAGAGAGGTCCGCATTCATGGATGTTGCTCCACCATCAATATCTATATTCCATAATGCTCGAGGGTTTAGGAGTACAAGTGCTTTCTTCAGTTTTTGATTGCCGAATAAAGTGAGATTCCCACCAAATTCTAAATCCACTCTGTTAATGCCATCACGTATTTTATGATCTATTGAAAATGATGATCCTGCATTGTTTTCATCAAGATTGCCACCATTTATTTCTGAGTCATTCTCAAATACTTCAGCCTGCCTTTGTATGAGCATCAGAGATGAATCCCCATTCAATCCTATGTCAATAGAAGCCGCACCCGCAGAAATAGACAAATACGTTGTATCGCTGAGTGCCGGATCATATGGTACAGAAATGGAATCACGTATTTCAGAAACTTTTTCATCAGAATCAGAATCAATCACAATGCCTTTGTGATCTCCATCTGAAAAGATGATGATCCCTGCTATCAATCCAATTCCTGACATAAGAATTTTCTTAACTGTCACCTGCTTAACAAGAGACGAAATCCCAAGCAATAAGAGAATCAATGGCCAAAGTCGCCAAACGGATTCAAATACAAAAAAGGGATAAAAATTATGTGCAAGAAGTAAAGAACCAATGGTAATAAAAAAGAAACCAAAGAGAAATCTGAACTGATTCATGATGGATCCTCCTTTTTTCCTGAAAATAAAATTGAGAAACCGATGCCAATCAAAATAATCGGCCAGAATCGTTCGATGTCGAAGTCCGGTAAATAATTATCAGCCAAGAATATGACTCCCAAAGAAATGAGAATGATGCCCATGGCTTTTCCCTTTCTGGGCTTCGATTCAATCTTCAAGGAGAAATTCACTTTGTTTGCATTCATTGTATCTTTTACCTTACTCTCTAGATGCTCAGCAGCAGCTTCTACTTTTCTTCCAATTTCTTCACCGAATCGTTCTGCCTCTTTTCCAAACTTTTCACCGATAATTTCTGCTTCCTTACCAAATTCTTCCACTTTCTGTTCAAATGTTTGAGCATTCTCACTTGTGTTTTCGGTTCCAATCATCGGCATTTGTAATGGTTTTTTGGGCAATGCAATCCATAATGCGATATATGCAACAAATGCAATTGGTGGCTCAAAGAGAAATAAGAGAAATATGATTCTGATGAAGAGGGGGTCAATAGTGAAATATTCGCCAAGACCCGTGCAAACCCCGGCAATCACTTTGTCTTGAGGATTCCTATACGCTCTTTTATCCATGTGATAACTCCAATAATGTTGGGTGTTTACGGAATGTCATACAGTTTGTTACAATGAATCAACATTGTTTCAAAAAATATCTTCTTTTCAAAACTCGTAGATTGCAGTCATAGGAGTATATATGGATAGATCAATCGCGCCATTATCCACCGAAAAACCGGTGTTTGTTTTTCCTGCCAATGAACGCAGAACATTGCCCAATGGGATGCAAGTATTGTTCTTACATGATGCCGGAAGTCCGCTGTTCTCGATTTCTCTCACAATGAGAACTGGAGCCGTTCATGAACATATCAGCGGATTGTCTCGGGCTTGTGCAGGATTGATGATGACTGGTACATCAACGAAAACTGCACAAGACATCAATCGATTGATTGATAGACTTGGCATTTCATTCTCATATTCAGCATCGTGGGATTCATTCGAATGTTCCTCAATCGGTCTTGTGGATCATCGCAATGCCATCATGGATTTGATGGTGGAAACACTATTCGATTCACAATTTCCTGAATCTGAAATTGCATTAAAAAAAGATCTGATGCTCGCAGAACATGAGCAATATGCCATGGATCCCGAATATTTGGCTTCAAGAGCTGTAAGCGCTCGATCTTTTACGAATCATCCATATGGTCATTCCAGAATTGGCATTCCATCGAGCATTAAGCATATCGATCGAAATGCCTGCAAACAATGGCATCAACATATTCTTGATACTCCTGAAGCATTTTTTACCATTA
>JALRFC010000315.1 GCA_023253875.1 Candidatus Kapaibacterium sp. | reverse complement strand
CTTTGGCTTTCTTGTTTTTCGTATCAACGATGTCTTCAAAGAATTCAGTCGGTAATGTAAAACATTCATCCAAATTGCCATCGGTGAATTCTTTCAATTGTAATTTATCATCCTTGATGAAGGTGAAGACAAGCGAATCCAAATAGGGAAGCTTATTTCCAACTTCATCCTTTTGCCAATAGTTTGGATTCTTGCGGAATGTCATGGAGATGTCGGGTCGCCATTCGACAAATATGAATGGTCCGGTGCCAACAGGATTCTGGAAAAAGTCACGACCATATTTCTCCACTGCTTCTTTTGGTACAATACATCCGAGTGAATTTGCAAGTAGTAAGAGAAATGGAGAATATGCGCGGGTGAGGCGAATCTTCAAAGTGGTATCATCAGTTGCTTGAATGCCTTCAATTGTGCTCACCGGTTTATCAGCCAAGCGCGCATCATAGAATGCATTCGCACCAACTACTTTATCCTTGAATGCCCAATAATGTACTGTTCGAGATTTGGGATCGCATGCGCGAACAAGTGAATATTCCACATCTTTGGCTGTCATCTTCCTGCCTTTCCCATTCGGGAAACATGCATTATCATGAAATCGCATGTCGGATCGAATATGGAATACATATTCTTTTCCATCCGCGGAGATTTCCCATGAATTTGCTGCCTCGGGAATCACGCCCAAACTTGAATCAAATGAAATCAAACGATCATATACTTGCAATGCAATATCATCTGCAAGCTTGCTATTGATAATCACGGGATCAAGTCCATTCGGATTTCCGCGAATCATATTGATGCGAAAAACACCTCCATAATGTTTACCGCCCTTTGCGGAGGTGAGAGTAATCGTTTCTTCTTTGCCACATCCAATCAAACCAAGGATGAGGACGATGAGGAGAATATGATGCATGATGTTTCCAAATTATCGTTTGCGAAGTGGATACCAATGTGTTTCTGCGTCGGGATCGACGGGCTCAGGTGCTTCTTTGAGCTGTAAATCAGGAAACAGTTTGGTTGTGAATCCTTCAAAATCTCTTGCCCATTCTTTGTGATTATACACACAAACCGCCAGACATGCCGAGCAATAATGATCTTTTGCAAAATACGGAAAACAGCGTCCCGTATCGACCATATATCGATCATTTCCCAAATGATCTTTGCCTGCCTCGTTTGAGCGTTCATCCGGAATGGCATCTGCCGGACAATATATCCTACATGCTTTGCATGTATCACAAAATTTGGCGATGCCCGCATCAATGGGTGCATCGATGGCAAGTGGCATATTGGTGATTACACTTCCAAGCCGAAACAGCGGACCCATTTTGGGATGGATGATGGAACCATGCCTGCCTAATTCGCCGAATCCTGCTTTGAGCGCAAGTGGTACATGCAATACATCACTGTCACCGATGGGATGCTCAACAGTGCAGGCATAACCGAGCGATCGAATTTGATCCGCAAGGGCGATCACGATTTCACCGAGCGTGAAATAAATGCGAAGACATTCAGTGGCGGAGCGCTCATTGGGTACACCCTGAAATTCTCGCCACAGCATTTTTTGTCCGACCACGATTGCAAATGGTTCATGAATCACGCGTCCTTTATACACATCACTTGGTTCGATCATCGCAATGCCCACTTCATCTGCACCTAATGAGCGGGCTGAATTCCTGATGAATTGCGATGCTTCTTGATTGGATGCAAATAGTGTTTTTTGAGGATTCACTTCGCCCGTGAATCGAGGATATTGATAGTCACGGATTTGCTTCAAATACTCATCTACTTCAGCGATATGTATGCTGCGACCTCCCACTGAGGCATACCATGCATCCCATTGAAATGCTATCGGCGATGTGGATGAACCGTGAATCATACATTACTTGAGTGTTGATAAACGAAGTGAATTACTGATTACACTTACTGAGCTGAATGCCATTGCGCCTGCGGCAAACATCGGATTCAATAAACCCAATGCCGCGAGTGGAATACCTATGATATTGAAGATAAATGCCCAAAAGAAATTCTGTTTGATGATGCGCATGGTATTTCTTGAAAGTCTAATCGCAGTGATCACAGCATGCAAATCGGAATTCATGATGGTGATGTCAGCAGTATTCATGG
>JALRFC010000314.1 GCA_023253875.1 Candidatus Kapaibacterium sp. | reverse complement strand
GTTATGTCTATGGGTCGGGTGCCGCTCAAATTGTGGGCTTTACAGATCCTGATAAACATGGTACAGCCGGCTTAGAGCTCATGCTCGATTCATTGTTCAAAGGAATCAATGGCAAAACCTTTATGCGTAGAGATGCCGTAGGGAATTTATACTATTCTCATGAGATACCTGTGCAAGAACCACGGACAGGCAATGCCGTGCAATTGACATTGGATATTGAATTGCAAAGGATTGCTGAATTTGAGTTAGCAGAAGGAATACAATCCTCACAGGCTGAAGGCGGAACAGTCATTGCTTTGGAGCCTGCGACCGGTGAAGTTCTGGCACTGGCTTCTTGGCCTACCTATAATCCCACAAATCCACAACAAGCTGTATCCGATGCCATGCGCATTCGGGGCATTACTGACATGTATGAGCCGGGGTCCACATTCAAATTAGTGACCGCCGGTGCTGCATTGGAAGAAGGCATCATCCATCCTGATGCTTGGGTGAATGGAATGAATGGTACGCTCAGAGTTGGTGATTATGAAATCAAGGATTCTCATCCTATCGGAAAAGTTCGATTTACCGAAGCAATGGAGCAATCCAGTAATATCGTATTTGCAAGATTATCCGATAAGATTGATGATTTTAAATTTTATAAATATGCTAGAGACTTTGGATTCGGCATTGCATTGGGCATTGATTTCCCCGGTGAAGCGCCCGGTATTTTGAAAAGACCGAAACAATTCAGTAAGACAACCAAGAAATTCATGGCTTATGGTTATGAACTAGGTGCAACGGCTTTGCAAATGGTAAATGCTTTCTCAACCATTGCCAATGGCGGTGTGATGATGCGACCATTCTTGGTGAAGAAAATCATTGATCCGAATGAGAATGTGGTTTCAGAAACAAAGGTGCAAAAAATACGCACCGTACTTTCCGAGAACACTGCAAAAACCCTAACATATATGCTGAAACGCGTGGTTGAATATGGCACTGGGAAAGAAGCTCGCATCAGCGGATTACCAATTGCCGGGAAAACAGGTACAGCACAACAATTGGTCAATGGTCAGTATTCCAAGCAAGATTATACCGCTTCATTCGTAGGATATTTCCCTGCTGATGCTCCAAAAGTTGCGATGATTGTTATGTTGCATAAACCCAAATCATCCATTTATGGAGGCTCTACTTCTGCACCGATATTCAAAAAAATTGCTCAAAAGTGGATCACAGCTTCTCGAATACCGGTATCAGATATTGAACATACCAATGCAGGTGCAAGGCAAAGAGTACAGGACTCGGCAATAGTTCCTGATATGCGTGGACTTTCCATTGAATATGCCCAAGATATGTTGCATGAAATCGGTTTGAGAATCAGAGGTGCTGAGCATGGTATCATAGTTCAGCAGTCAATTCCTATGGGAACTTGGATGGAAAAGGGGAAGACCATCACTGTGAAAACACAAGATGGAATATCATCAGGAAATGCATCCAAGACATTCATGGTGAAAGACACGCATGGTATTGTACAACCCAAATCGGGAACACCAACTATTCTTCGACCAATGCCGGATGTTCGAGGAATGAGCATTCGACGTGCCCTATCTGTCTTGCATGCCTCAGGATATACTGCTCGATTATCGGGAAAGGGAAAGGTGATTTCTCAAATAAGATCTACTGCAAATCCCAAAGAATGCATTCTTCAGGCCAAATGATTATCCTCTGGGATGATAGGTTTTATGCACTTGCCGGATGAATTCACGATCAATATGAGTATATATTTGTGTGGTGCTGATATCGGAATGACCCAGCATTTCTTGCAATGCACGAAGATCTGCTCCACCTTCCAATAAATGGGTGGCAAATGAATGTCTGAAAGTGTGTGGATGGACATGCTTTTCAATACCGGCATCACTTGTGGCTTTGGTGACGATATTCCATACACTCATTCTTGAAATACCTGTTCCTCTTTGATTCAGAAAAAGAATATCATCTGTAGATATACCTGATTTCATGAAATGTGGTCTCACTTCCAGTTGATAAGTTCCAACCCATTCCAGAGCTGAACTTCCAATCGGCACGATACGTTCTTTTGAACCTTTCCCAAAAACTCGAATCACCTCTTGTTCCAAGAGCACGTCTCTTTGTTTAATCCCACACAATTC
>JALRFC010000313.1 GCA_023253875.1 Candidatus Kapaibacterium sp. | reverse complement strand
CTTGCTTGAGATTCACGAGCTTTATCAAGCATCTTATGATATGGCATGATAAGATGTGCTTTATGACTGATGAATAATCTATCCTGAATGGAAATACCAAATCGTTCAAGCATGGCGATTTCTTCCATGAGTGCCACTGGGTCGATGACGACACCATTGCCTATCACGCATTTCACATCTGATTGCAAAATGCCACTTGGAATAAGATGAAGAACAAACTTTTTACCTTCGCGCCACCTTGATACCGAGCCACGATGTCTACGGAATCGCTTAATAGGTCAACGATTTTACCTTTTCCTTCATCGCCCCATTGGGCACCAACAACAATTTTGACACTCATGATATAGTCAAGCAATTTATTGACAAAAGAAAGCCCCCAACAGCCAAGCCGTGGGGACTATGTATATGTTTGTGTTGAGCGTATTCAAGATATCTCAAATAGCGTATTGAGTCTTGTCATCTCGAGCAATGTTTTTACCTGTTCCGGTATTTGTCGCAGAGAACATTGTCCACCTGCTTGTTTCATTGTTGCTTGAGCGCTGATCAGCATTCCCAAGCCGGAACTATTCATGATTGCAACTTGTGAACAATCAATGATGAGATGGTCATACTCTTTGGATATTTCCCGAACTGTATCATTGAATGTGAGAGCATCGGGTCCGCCGAGCATGGATGCAGGCGCCATGATGACATGTGATTGCATATGTTCACCTGTATCATTCATGGCAGATTCCATTATGCCTTTGCAGCTGATTTTTGACGATCAAATTCTACTTGCAACTCTTTGTGTTGTACTTTTTCCATGAACCAAATCACAAAAGAACTAGCAATATAAATGGAAGAATATGCACCGGTTACAATACCCACTAGCATTGTGAATGCGAAACCTTGAAGCACTTCACCACCAAGTAATACCAATGTGAAGAGCACCAATACTACCGTCATGACAGTATTCACTGTACGAGATAATGTTTCATTGATACTGAGATTCATCAATTTGATGAGATTCATGCCTTTATGCAATTCACGATTTTCTCTGATACGGTCGAAAATAATCACGGTATCATTCACCGAGAAACCAACCACCGTCAAGAATGCGGCAATCATAGCCTGATTGATTTCAAGATTAATAATGCCGAGAGAACTGAATACGGTCACCATTGCAAGTGTAACCAATACATCGTGCAAAAGTGCGATCGCAGCACCAACGCCATAGAGAAATTCAAATCGAAATGCGATATAGATACCGAGAGCGAGAACAGCAAGAATAACAGCAAGTAAAGCTTTATTGCGAAGTTCTTCACCAACTTTTGGACCAATAGAATCTTTCTTGAGAAGATTTACTGTTTCACCCGGAATTGCTTTTTTGATTGCATCAACAACTGCAGGAGTTGGATCATTGGAATAGGATGTTGCAGGAATACGAATTAAGTATTGATTGTCTGCACCATACGATTTAATCTCGGCGCCAATCAATTTTGCTTCATCTACAGCAGAGCGAATCTCAGCAACTTTATTTGATGAACTTAATTGTACTGCAATCTCTGTTCCACCGGCAAAGTCAATCCCGAAGCGCAATCCAAGTGCGAACGGAGCAACAATACCGATGATGTTTAATACGAGCGAGAGCCACACCAAAGTGCCACGCTTGCTCAAAAAATCAATATTTGTTTTTGAAAATAATTGCATCGTTTTCTCCGATTCCTTAAGCCATGGTGGATGGTTGACCAAAACTAATTGACTTGCCATTTGAGATCATCAATTCAATCATGGCGCGTGATACGATAATTGCTGTGAAGAATGTCGTGACAATACCGATCATGAGTGTTAATGCAAAACCTTGCACCGGACCTGTTCCAAGAAGGAAGAGAATAAGACCTGTCAAGAATGTTGTCACATTGGAGTCCACAATCGCAGTCAATGCTCTGCGGAATCCTTCATCCACGGCATTTCTATATCCACGGCCTCTTAGCAATTCTTCACGAATACGTTCGAAGACAAGAATATTCGCATCCACTGCCATACCGATGGTCAAAATGATACCGGCAATACCGGGTAATGTCAGCGTACCACCGCCTGAAATCACAAGTGGAGTCAAGATCGCAAGAATGAGCAAAACATTGATAATAACTGCAAGATTTGCAACCAT
>JALRFC010000312.1 GCA_023253875.1 Candidatus Kapaibacterium sp. | reverse complement strand
CAATTGGATGAAAAATATCATAGATCTCTGCCACATGTTCATTGATTCTGTCTGCTGCAAGAAGATATTGCGTGAGATCATTTGTACCGATGCTGAAAAAATCACAATACGGAAGATATGATGCAATATCCAGAGCAGATGCAGGTGTTTCAATCATGATGCCAAAAGGTAAATGGGGATCATATAAGTAACCTTCGGCATTCAATTCTGCTTTGCATTCTTCAAGTAATTCCAATGTTTGAAGTACTTCAGATACATTGGTTATCATAGGCAACATCAATTTCACATTTTTGGTTTTTGATGCCTTGATGATTGCGCGTAATTGTGTTTTGAAAATATCTTTTCTTTTGAGCAAAAATCGAATTCCTCTGACTCCTAAAGCAGGATTTTCCTCTTTTGGCAAACCTTCTGCGAATTTATCGGAACCAATATCGAATGCTCGTATTGTACAATATTCAGGGTATACTTTTTTGGCACAAGTTGCATACCATTCAAACTGAGTTTCTTCATCAGGAATTCTTCCATATCGAGCAATTTGAAATTCTGATCTGAGAAGTCCGATTCCTTGTGCTCCATTTGCAATTGCTTCATCAATGTCAGTCAAAGAATCAATATTTGCTGAAATGGTAATGTGAGTACCTTTCTTTGTCATTGATTCATGATGTATGAGATCTCCCAATGATGCACGATACTCTCTTTCATCATTACTTCTTTGACGATAATATTGCTGGGTTTCTTCGGTAGGATGTACAATCAATATTCCATCATTACCATCCAGAATGATAGCATCTCCAGTTCGTACTTTATGAACAATATCATGTATGCCGATGACTGAAGTCATGGAAAGTGAACGTGCAAGAATGGATGCATGGGATGCTATGCCACCAATCTCAGTAGCAAATCCTCTGCAGTCTTCCTGTTTGAATGTCATGATATCTGTTGGAGTAATCGAAGTTGCTATGACAATACTGTCCTCACACACTTGATGACTAATTGTTTTATTTCGTAATGCAGATAATAATTGTGAACTTACATGATCAAAATCAACTGCTCTCTCGCTTAATATTGGATCTTTGGCTAGTAAAAAAAACTGTTTTTGTGCATTAAAATTATGAAAGATTGCATTTTCTGCGGAAAATCCTTCTTTGATTTTCTTTCGAATGGACTCATGCATATCGGAATCCATGAGTATCATCGAATATGTCTCAAGAATATGAGACATAGCCGGGAATTGTTCTCGACTAATCGAAATAACATGATTGAATTGTTGCTCACTTTTCAATACTGCTTGAGCGAATCGTTCAAGCTCAGCTGGAATTTGTGAATGCGAGATATGTTCGTGATAATCTCCAATCAAGTCATTATGAATGACGATTGCCTTTCCGAATACGATTCCACGAGAAGCAGGGATCCCATGAAATGACTGCTCGGGTATATGTGTATTGGGAATATGTTCAGGTGCTTTATTCAAAGTATATTCTTGAGTTATTGTAGATAACGAATTCCGATCACCCCTTTTGTTGATCGAATGGATACAATATACATTCCGGAACTGAAGTGTGGAAGTTTCTTTTCATACACTTGATGTGATGAGACAGAAATTTGCTCATTATGGATCAGTGAGCCTCGAATATCATGAATCATGATTGAAACTTGCTCATCAATGTCACTATGGATTGCAAGATAGTGTTCTTCACCAAAACCACGAATTTGTGCTTGTATCGGTGTTAAATGTTCTTCTATGGAAAGATATGAGCCTGATATGGTATCCGTTTCCATCAAGATATCTGAGTTTGGATCGATGATGGCTTTGACTAATGGTGATTGAAGTTTGATGAATCCTTCATGACTTGATGTTTTAACAATTCCTCGATACATAACCGTGTCTGTTTTTCCTATGAATCGTATGGAAAGAGGGAATTGAAAGGCCGATGGTATTCCATTACCTGTTTGAACTTGATTGACAATGAAATGTACATAGGTTTCATTTTGTCCATTAACATGTTCGCGCAATGTTGAGAACTTCACAATTGGATGCCCCCTCTTCATGAGCCATTGATCAAAAAATACATCATATTCTATCGAAGGATTAGGAGCTTGTTCCTTGAACACTCGTTTTAGATCTTCAGTATTTGCATTGCCATATGCATAGGTATTGAGATATGTACGTAAAACTGGAT
>JALRFC010000311.1 GCA_023253875.1 Candidatus Kapaibacterium sp. | reverse complement strand
ACTTCGCTTACATCCATCAGTCGTGATGGAGCAAGCACGATCACCGTTGAATTCTCACTCAATAGTGATCTCGAAACATCGGCAAATGATGTGCGAGACCGCGTTGCGCGTGTGCAGAGACAATTGCCGGCAGACATGGATCCACCAACCGTTTCAAAAGCTGATGCGAATTCTGATGCGATTTTGGTGGTGACTGTTCAAAGTAAACAGCGCAATCTTCTTGAAATCAGTGATATCGCCGCGAATACCATTAAAAAGCAATTACAAACCATTCCCGGTGTATCTGAAATTCGCATTTGGGGCGAAAGAAAATATGCGATGCGATTATGGATGGATCCGGTAAAACTCTCAGCTTATGGTTTAACTCCACTCGATATTAAAGCTGCTCTCGACAGAGAGAATGTGGAATTACCATCTGGTAGTGTTGAAGGAAATACAACCGAAGTCACAGTCCGCACATTGGGTAGATTCTCTACAGAAGAAGATTTCAATGATTTGATCATTCGCGCGCAGAATGGACAAATGATTCGCTTTATGGATATTGGCCGAGCCACACTCGAAGCTGAGAATATCAAAACAATTCTTCGTACCGATGGCACACCAATGTTCGGCGTGGCAATCACACCTCAACCCGGATCAAATCATATTGCGATTGCCGAAGAATTCTATAAACGCATTGATATCATCAAAAAAGACCTACCTGAAGATTTGCAATTGAAGGTGATATTGGACACCACAGTCTCCATCAAAGATTCTCTCAAAGAAGTGATGGAAACTCTTGTTATTGCATTCGTGCTCGTAGTATTGATTCTTTTTCTTTTTCTTCGTGATTGGCGGACAACCATCATTCCCGTCATCGCAATTCCGATTTCACTCATTGGTACATTCTTCCTGATGTATATTCTCGATTATTCCATCAATGTGCTCACTTTGCTCGGAATCGTACTTGCGACAGGACTGGTTGTTGATGATGCCATCGTGGTCTTGGAAAATATCTTCTCCAAGACTGAAGAAGGCATGGACCCACTATCCGCAGCGCATGCCGGCTCAAAGGAAATTTTCTTTGCGGTGCTTTCAACCACGATTACACTCGCGGCGGTATTCTTACCCATCATTTTCTTGCAGGGATTGACCGGAAGATTATTCCGAGAATTTGGTATAGTGATTGCCGGATCTGTGCTTATCTCAGCATTCGTATCCCTTACGCTTACACCAATGATGAGCAGCAGACTTATCACCATCAAACATTCTCATGGAGCACTGTATGCAAGCATAGAGTCCATCCTCAATAGACTCTTGAATGCCTATCGGTATTCACTCGAGCGATTCATCAGAAATCCCATTCCATCCCTGATTGTCACCATAGTTTCTTTTGCAATGATATGGATCTTTGGAAGTATGCTCAGTACTGAAATTGCCCCATTACAAGACAAAAGTCGCATGCGCATAAGTGCAACCGCACATGAAGGTGCCACATTTGAATTCATGGATTCGTATGTATCATCCATTTCGAAATTGCTCAAGGATTCTGTACCGGAAGTACAATCATTATTGACAGTCACATCGCCAAGCTTCGGAACGAGTTCAACGAATACTGCATTTGTCCGATTATTTCTTACTGATCCAGAAACAAGAAAACGCACGCAAATGCAAATCGGAAATTATGTCACACAACTCGTCAAAGAACTTCCTCAAGCAAAAGGTCTGGTGATTCAAGAGCAGACCATTTCAACAGGTGGAGCAGGAATCGGCGGATTGCCCGTGCAATTCGTGATTCAAGCGACTGATATCGAAAAATTGCGTTCGATACTTCCGGACTTTTTGGAAGAAGCTTCAAAGAATCCAGCATTTGCCGTTGTAGATATCAATCTAAAATTCACCAAACCCGAACTCAGACTTGGCATAGATCGCAATAAAGCCAGAACACTTGGTGTGAATACCGCTGATATTTCTCAGACATTACAATTTGCACTTGCAGGACAACGCTATGGATATTTTGTGAAGGATGGCCGGCAATATCAAGTGATTGGTCAGGCAGAACGCTTGGATAGAAATGATATCACCGATATACGCTCCATGTATGTTCGATCAAGTGATAATGCACTCATACAACTTGACAATGTGGTGAATTTCGAAGAAAGCAGTGCACCACCTTCTGTCTATCATTATAATCGAGCAGTTTCAGCAACAGTATCCGCC
>JALRFC010000310.1 GCA_023253875.1 Candidatus Kapaibacterium sp. | reverse complement strand
CCGAAATCGTCAAAAAAATGGGCGAATTGGGATTCATGGGAATGATGGTTTCTCCGGAATATGGTGGAAGTGGTCTTGATGCGGTAAGTTATGTGATTGCAATGGAGGAAATCTCCAAAGTTGATGCAAGTTGCGGTGTAATCATGAGTGTGAATAATTCACTCGTTTGTTGGGGTCTTGAAACATTTGGCACTCCCGAGCAAAAAGAAAAATATCTTCGCCCTCTTGCCATGGGTGAAAAGCTCGGTGCTTTCTGCTTGAGTGAACCCGAAGCAGGATCTGATGCAACCCATCAACATACAACTGCAAAGCAAGATGGTGATCATTGGGTGATCGATGGCATGAAGAATTGGATCACCAATGGTACTTCGGCTGATATTTATTTGGTGCTTGCACAAACAGACAGAGAAAAGAAACATAAAGGCATTACTTGTTTCATTATTGAGCGCACTACACCCGGTTTTGAACCCGGCAAAAAAGAAGACAAATTGGGTATTCGTTCAAGTGATACATGTTCCATTGCATTGAGTAATGTTCGTATTCATCAAGACAATATTCTTGGTGGTGTTGGCGGTGGTTTTAAAATCGCAATGGAAAGCTTGAATGGAGGTCGCATTGGTATTGCCGCTCAAGCATTGGGTATAGCCCAAGGCGCATTTGAGCGTGCAGTAGCTTATTCAAAAGAACGCGTTGCATTTGGCAAACCAATCAGTGAACTTCAAGCAATTCAATTCAAATTGGCAGATATGTCCGTGAAAATTGAGGCAGCCAGACTTCTCACTTTGCGCGCTGCTGTACTGAAAGACAATCATGAGAGTTATGTAAAAGAAGCTGCAATGGCAAAGCTCTCTGCTTCCAAAGCCGCAGTCGAAGTTGCACTTGAGGCAATTCAAGTACATGGCGGTTATGGCTATGTTCGTGAATATCAAGTTGAACGCATGCTTCGCGATGCGAAAATCACAGAGATCTATGAAGGAACTTCAGAGATTCAACATATCGTGATTTCACGTGAATTGTTAAAAAATATGTAATCATTGCAAGGATTGCACAAGGCGCAAAGGACAATCCCTTTTGCGCCTTTTTTTTGATGAAGGACAAAAATGATATCCCAAATTCGTGGCATATTAATCGAAAAAACTCCAACTGAAATCATTGTAGATTGTCATGGTGTGGGGTATGCCTTGTTCATTTCCATGTACACCTATTCTGCATTACCTGATATCGATCAACCGGTTCGATTATATTCCGTGCTCGTTCCCCGAGAAACCGAAGTGCAGTTGTTTGGTTTTATCGATAAACCCGAAAGAGAAACATTTCATCTCTTGACCGGTATATCAGGTATTGGACCCAAAACCGCTCTGGGCATTCTGTCATCTGTTACGATTCAAGAATTGCAATCTGCAATCATCAAAGGAGATGTCAGATTTCTTAATCAATTGCATGGTGTCGGCAAGAAAATGGCCGAGCGACTTCTCGTTGAATTACGCGATAAGATTCACAATATCACTGGAATCCAAGCACTAGAGTCAGAGGTTGATTTGTCAGTACCATTGACTTCATTGCAATATGATGCGATCGCCGCATTAATTGCACTCGGTTATCAAAAAGCAGCAGCTGAAAAGTCTGTGAAGGTAGTAATGAAAACAATTCAAGAATCTCCTTCAGTTGATATCATCATCAAGCAAGCACTTCGAGAATTACGATCATCATGAAGAATTTGAAAAGATTTTTACCTATTCTCATGTCTATCTTTATCGGACAATTCATTCAAGCGTCCGAAGTAGATAGTACTTTTCGCTTTGTTGGATCCATTGGGGGTGGCGCTTCCTATCATTCAGGTGGATTTTCAGGCATACCTTCGGTCAATACATGTTGCACGACATATCCCAATACACAAAGCTCATTGTTTGAATTCATGTTGGGATTGCGCACAAGCAATGCAGTAAACCAAGACAAGTTTACTCTGCAAGGATCTATCCAAGCCACCATCAGCCAATTCAATGCACCGTTTTCTTCCAGAGATGTTGTGGGTAATTTCATTAATGGAAATACTGTCACACAGGTCTTGGTCGATTATTCACTCGCTCTATCAGGGATGATGATTGGCTTGGAGCCTAGACTGCATCTACATTATTCGACTTTACCTATTTCACTCTTCATGGGATTCAATGCTTCAAGTATTATTGTCAACAATGCAAAT
>JALRFC010000030.1 GCA_023253875.1 Candidatus Kapaibacterium sp. | reverse complement strand
TGTACAGGCAATTGCATTGAATGTTTATTGCCTAATATTTGTATATCATTGAATTCAATAGACTTTTCTACAACAATTTTCCCTCTGAGATCAGTGAGAATAACTGAATAATTACCAAGTCTATGAATAGGGAATTGGAGTTGAACATCTTGTCCCGCCTGATTGGGATTTGGTAGTAATTGCATAAATACGGGCGACATTCCATTATTGACTAGTCTTTTACCTCCAACTTCGCAGATATCTAGTACGATATTTCCATTTTGTGTAGAAATCATAGCATATGGATTTGTATTCCATTGAACCGGAAGCCAGCTCAAAGAAGCATTTGTAAGAGTATCCAATTGTATGATACCCTTGACAGTGGTTAATATTGAGTCTTTGACTGATAATGGATCTTTTGTAAACCGAATTTGTATGATTCTTTTTCCATTTGGATCCAAAGCACTCGTGAGTATTCCTCTGCTAACACTTTTTGGATAAAATACAGACCCTTCAACACTAAATGCAATGGTCATATCGGCAAGAACGGAGTCTTTACCAGGTATGGAATAGATAATTGGAATTTCATAGGATTCTGCCTTAGGATTCGCTTTTGGTGTATTTCCAAATCGAATTCCCATGGAGGGAAGATTGGCAGTTGCGGAGATCGGTATAAATAATGAGTCCAAACAAGATCTTCCATTTGATACTGCATACAATGCTAATGTATCATTTGAAGTACCCGTTGTAGTCATTGTGATTGAGATTGTTATTACAAGTGAATCACCCGGCAAAAGTTCAGTTGGTAATGATGGAATTGTATTGGTGACATTAAAGGGCGATTGCAATCCAAAAGAAGTAGCATTGATGAAAGCAGTTGCTGTTCCGATATTTCTGACTATTACTGTTTCTGTATTTGTCATTCCGATAGATTGATTTGGAGTGATTATACTGTTCCTATCAGAATACAGTATTGTCCTTTTACCTTTGCCTTGAATTGTGATTCGATCAATGGTATCACATAAAGGGAAATGTACTTCAAGAGTTACATTGTTCAGTATATCATCTTGTGGAATATATTGAATGATACACATCGTGCTATCATTTCCAGGGATGATGGAACTTTGTACAGCGAGCAACCAATTCATATTCCCTTTGATGGTAATACTATCTTTTGGTATTGGAATTGACGTGCGATTGATAAAATAAATCGTATCGGTTATCGGAGATCCAATACAAGTTTCCGGAAGGGTGAATATTCTCTGATATTGCATATTTCCAAATGTACGATAAGCAAATTCAGGAATCTCTTTTTTGGCAGAATATGCAATCCTCCACGAAGAATCATTTTTTGCATTGGAATTCACAATCAAAGTATCGTAGTAAATACCTTGTTGCTTGACATTCGCAAATGCGATGAAAATCCTAATTGAATCACCCGCTTTTACTGTAATCGGATAATTTTGGGTTTTGACAGTAAAAAAACCTTTGTTTTTTTGTTGCCAATATGCTGAATCAATGATGAGAGGTCCATTCCCTTTGTTCTTGATTATAAGCGTGTGATACACTGTATCATCAGAACAAAGCAGTGGATTGGACAATGAAATGATGGTATCACTTCCAATGATTGGATATGTAGGAACATAAAAAATATTTGCAGCAGATTGTGAGATGATTGCCACAGGTTCTTGTTCATACTCACTTTTGCGTGTAAACTTCGCATTCGTTTGCATTGCCATTAAATAGTACAATGTATCCGGAAACAATGCCGGATCCAATACCATCAGGCCTTGATCACGAGCTTCTGAATTGAGATAGGGAACCCAATTGCCATGATGTGACTTGAGATAGAACTGAATGCTATCACCACATGAATAGGTCAAACTCAAGATTTTGGTTCTATCTAGAAATGAAGCATGTTCGATTGTCAATCCACGATAACTTTCTTGTCCTTGTTGATTCACCATAGGATATGAATTAGGATTCAATGTTGGATATCTTGGTGATTCAAATCGGAAACGACCTTCTCCTCCGGAGGTAGGACCGGGGCCACCGGCTATGGAATGTGACATAGTGGAAATTGCATCTCGAGCTCCAATGCCAATATACCCACCGGAACCTCCGCCACCATTTGGATTATTATCCTCACCACTCGCACCTTTGGCCTCCAAAAAGATATTGGATATGGTTTGTCCATGTATATTCAAAGCGCCACCGCCTCCTCCGCCATATCCGGAACAAGTGATAGATCCAAAACCTGCCTTTGGATTTCCTGTTCCGCCACCACTGCCACCTGCAAGAGGAACTACAGCATTATTTCCGACGGTTTTTCCACCATTGATTGCATTTGAAGAAGCACCATTCGTTCTATATCCTCCTCCGCCTCCAAATAGACCATCCGTTGGAGAACTTCCACCACCATAAAATCCGTCTATTTCACCATTCCTTCCATAAGATCCGGATCCTGACATGCCATATGGATGACCTGTGCCACCACCGCCACCTTCATAAGCACGACATTCACCACCTTGAATTCCAGTAATTGTAGCCCCTGAAATAGGGCCTCCAACATTTTTACCTGTTCCTGTACCAATATTACCATAGTAATTGTTCGTGAATGGAATTCCGGAACCATTTCTCCCTCCAGGTGCTCCACCGGAATATCCATTACCTGCATTAGAAGTTGGATTTGAAATATCACAAAATGGTCCTGCTCCACCTCCGCCACCGGGGCCACCATTTTGTCTATTAGCATTGACAGAAATGATGCTACCACTTCCTTGTACATTTCCCTGAACAATAAGTGTAAAAGGCAGATATCCTTGATTGCCTTCAAGGAATGGATCGCAATCATTTGTACTTACTTCATATTTCCCATTCAAAGGTAATATCATTGAATCAACAATCATTGCGCCTTTTCTTGATCTTTTACCCCAAGTGCCGGCACCAAATACGCTTGTTTGTGATTCACTGACTCGATTCCCAAATGCAAATGGTTGAACGATATACAGTGTATCTATTGATGATCTGACTCCATTTACCATCACGCAAATAGGAATACGAAATTGATTTTGCAATACAGACCAATCCCAAGAATTTGGATTGGGTCCACCCGCAATAAGTGGAGGAACAAATGCTTGTATGCTTATGACTCTCCCTTCCCAACTAATAATAAAAGGGGAGAATATAATCTTATTAGAATCTACAGGATTAAGTGTTTGTACGCGAATATTATCAGATGAATTATTGAGATATATTCCATCTGTTCCAAAAGCACCTTTTTCTGAAGCAGGTGCTAGGATTTCCATTGCGATATTCATTCCCGGGGAACAAAGATCAGGTATCACAGCTGAGATTGTACTTTGAGAATAAAGTGGTATGAAAGAAGAGAAACTAGTCAATATGAAAAGACAAGTAAGTGCAAAGCGCAATATCATGTTGAGACTCTTCGGAATGAAAGAATAATTCGGTCGAAATATACGCAGTGAAGCAGAAAGCAACAAGGGAATCAAGGCTTTCAATCAATATTCTTGGTATTTATCCCAAGTTGATCTATACGATAACGAAGTTTTGCTCTTGACACGCCCAATATTTTTGCAGCCCTAATCTGATTGCCCCCGGTGATATTCAATGTTTGAAGGATGAGGTCCTTGACTACATTGTTCATCTCTACACCATCGTGATGTATAAGAAGTGTATGCTGTCCATCTTGTAATTCTTTGTGTTTTTGAGATTGCGAGGTATTCCGAAGAAAAGACAATGACTCTTTTGAAATTGTATCTTCTGATTCCAATAGAATGATACGCTCGATCACATTACGTAATTCACGAATATTACCTTTCCATGGATGATGCTGCAGGATATCTGCTGCTTCAGGTGAAAATCCTGAAACGGCTTTGCCAAATTTCTTATTGAATTCAGTGACAAATACACTTGCAAGTGGTAGAATATCTTCTTGTCTATCTCTGAGAGGTGGTAATTCAATCATCGCGACATTCAATCGATAATAGAGATCCTCACGGAATTTACCTTCTTCTACCAATTGCTCAAGGTCTCTATTTGTTGCAGCAATAACTCGTACATCCACTTCTACTTCTTTGGTACCACCTAAACGATAAAAGGTTCTTTCCTGAAGCACTCGCAGTAATTTCACTTGCATTTCAAGACTTAGTTCTCCAACTTCATCAAGGAGAATCGTACCTTTGTCTGCTTGCTCAAATCTACCGGGTTTTACTTTTTCGGTTGCACCCGTAAAGGCACCTTTTTCATAGCCGAAAAACTCATTCTCAGCCAAATCCCTAGGAATGGCGCCACAATTAATCGTTATGAATGGTTGTCTTGATCTGCCGCTACTCATGTGAATGAATCGAGCCATCAATTCTTTTCCTGTACCGGACTCTCCAAGAATTAATGCTGTAGTATCTTCAGCTTTTGCAACGATTTGTGCTATTTGAACAGCTTTGCGGATAGCGGGAGATGTACCTAAAATCTCCGCGGAATCATCTAAATACAGATTGGCTTCAAGTTCTTTTACTTTTTTTCTAAGTGCATAATTGATCAATGCTCTATCAACAGTGACTTCTAATTGATCCTTATCAAATGGCTTGATAATGAAATCATCTGCACCAATGCGCATTGCTCGCACAGCAAGTTTGATATCATTAAAACCGGTGATCAATATAATTGGGAAGGACATCCCTGAGGAACGAATAGCATCAACTATTTCTAGACCATTCACAGGACCCAGAAAAATATCAAGTATCAATAGGTCGGGTTCAGTTTCCTTGAATGATTCCAAAGCACTATCAATAGAATCATAGGAAGATATCCCTGCATATTTGTCTTCCAAAGATTCATGTATCAATGAAGACAAGGCAGGATCCATCTCAAGCACAGCAATTGTATATGCCTGAATTGACACGATATTACGCCAGTAAAGATGATAAAAGACATCAACTAAAGTGAGACTTTAGTGCTGCATTGATGCTTTGCGAATATATGAAAAGTTGTAGAATATTCTACAATTCATTGGCGAAAATTAACCAATCAACGAATGACAGTAAGAACTCCTCTTTGAATCTTGCCATTTTTTTCGTGGATTTGATAACCATAAATACCAGTTGTCAAAGTACTCGCTTGTGCTTGATCATACTTTGATTGTGAACCATTTATGTCGGTCAAGTATATGTCTGATTCAGTGAGATTTGGAGTTACGAGTGTATTTGTAGTTGAATTCCAAAAGATTGGAGATACTTCTGAAGCAAGTTGATCATGTACTGAGCTTACATTGCCAACATTAAATGTTAATGAAATGGAGATTCTGTCTGAAGGATCTTCTTCATTGAAAAATGCAAAGTCTAAAATGGAAATCCCTTCTTTGGGTTCATTGAAGACAGCATAATGATCTACATAAGCGGTAAATGCACTCGTATCTTGTCCGGGTTTCAATGTGATTGGCTTACCTCCTGCAATATCTCTGGCATCAACCACACCGAAAGAGTAACATTGTTCCCAACAAAAATATGCTCTATGCGCAGGGGATATTTTGGTGGTATCCATAGTTACCCAAACTTTTACAGGAGAGGTGCTTATATTCTTGACATGTAGGTTGATTTTAGCAACTTCTACATCTAAATCGAAATTCACAGGTCCATTTGGTGATTTAGTAAACTCCAAACTTTGACCAAATGAAAATGAATGAGTAGCCAAGAAAAGAAGAAAAAAGAGGGCGATAGAGTATCTATTGTTTTTCATGATGGCTATGTGAAATTGTGACACATTATGGGGAAAAACTACCGAAAACTTGGCTTAACAGCAAGTTTTTTTTATTTTGTAATCGGCATTTGACGTATTTCAATGTAAATGCAAAAGTACATACTCACCAATCATCTTCGGAGCATCTATGAGAACCATGTTCTTGTCTCTATCACTCATGATTCTTTCGCTTTGTTGTTTATCTGAAATGCATGCTCAAGACAATGCAAAACAAGTAATTCCATCGGCTTCGATCAAGAATATCAAAGGTGAAAAAGTTAATTCTGGTACGATTACAAATGATGGGAAACCCATCCTTTTGAATTTTTGGGCAACGTGGTGCAAGCCATGCATTCAAGAATTGAGTAATCTTAGTTCACTTTATGATGAATGGAAGGAAACAACCGGTGTCAAAATAGTAGCGGTTTCTGTTGATGATGTACGTAATTCTGCCAAGGTAGCACCATTTGTCAATGGTAAACGTTGGGAATATGAAGTCTATCTTGATGAAAACGGTGATCTAAAAAGAGCAATGAATGTCAATAATGTACCTCATTCATTTTTGATTGACGGAAATGGAAAAGTGGTTTGGCAACATAATTCATATGCTCCCGGTGATGAAGAAAAATTATATGAAGTATTGAAGCAAGTCGCAGCCGGACAAGAAGTAACCGGACATTAATCGCATAATAGCAAGCCCATCGCATTTGTGATGGGCTTTCCGATTTATCCTCACAAGGTCTTATGAAATCACTAGTACTTTTCACATCCATCTTTTTCATTTCTGTTTCTCTTCTGGCCCAAAATCAAGGTGATGGGACTATTGGAGGCAATTTTCAAATTGATGTGCAGTCATATTCGCCTGATTCCCTGATTGGTGCACAGAATGTTCCCGAAAAGGTTCGTTCCAATGCATTCTTAAATCTCAATTATACTAAAGGGAATTTCAGTGCCGGAATTCGATATGAATCATATTTGAAAGAGATTCTTGGTTTCTCACCGAATTGGGGAGGCAAAGAAGGAAATGCCGGTATTGGTTACAGATATGCTCGATATACCAATGATGACCTTGATGTCACTATTGGTAATTTTTATGAGCAATTCGGTAATGGAATGATTCTCCGAACCTATGAAGAAAGGGGTCTTGGTCTAGACAATGCGCTCGATGGAGTGAGAGCAAAGCTCACAATGGTTAAAGGTTTGCAGATTACTGGAATCTTTGGTAAACAGCGTTCTTTCTTCAATGTTGGACCTGGTATCGTACGAGGAATTGACGGTGAATTATTGGTTGAGGATTTTCTGAAAAACTTTGGTGATAATGTTTCACTTCTACCCGAAGGATGGAGATTACGTTTTGGTGGAGGTATTGTCAGCAAATATGAACAAGACACCGATCCGACCTTGAATCTTCCGGAGAATGTCCTTGCCTATAATACTCGTATGACATTTCAGGCAGATGGTTTTGCTCTTGATGCAGAATATGCATATAAGATAAATGATCCGAAGACAACAAATGTGAATACATTTAATCCCGGCAGAGCACTATATGTGAATGCATCATATTCAGCTCCTGGTCTTGGCATTAATGTATCACTGAAGTCACTCGATAATATGGACTTTCGTTCAAGTCGTCGTTCGCAATTGACTGACCTTGTTTTGAATTATCTTCCTGCAGTTACCAAGCAATATACATATCGCTTATTGACACTCTATCCCTATGCAACACAACCAAATGGTGAAATAGGACTTCAGGCAGATGTATTATATACATTCCCAAAAGGAAGTTTTCTTGGCGGAAAATATGGTACATCCATTAATATCAATTATTCCCGTGTTCATTCCATTGATTCCGCAAAAAATATCAGTGATTCAAATGCTATAGAAGGAAATTTATACAATACAAATTTCCTTTCATTCGGAAAACGCTTGTTTTTTGATGATATCAATGTTGAAATTCAAAAGAAATGGTCGAAAGATTTTAAGACCAATTTCGGATATATGCGACAGTATTATCTGAAAGAATTGATTGAGTTATTGCCGGGTACAGGAGCAATTCGATCTGATGTCATCACTTCTGAATTTATTTATTCTCTAACTACCACAAAAACAATTCGATTTGAATTGCAACATATGTCTGTAGAGCATAGGAAGGTTGATGCAGAAGGGAAGGACAAAGATGCCGAAAAGGATGCCAATGGCTTTATCATATCACCCAAGTTGGATAATAATAATGGTAGTTGGATATATGCATTGGCAGAATACACTATTGCACCACAATGGTTTATTTCATTATTCAATGAATACAATTACGGAAATGAAGATCCAAATCGAAGATTAAATTATTTGAGTGGAAATATCATTTATGTAAAAGATGCTCTACGATTGTCTGTAGGATATGGTCGCGTTCGTGGCGGTATACTTTGTGTTGGTGGTGTTTGTCGTCCTGTTCCAGCATCGAATGGATTTTCTTTATCTGTTTCATCTACATTTTAAACTTGAGGTTACTTCATCATGAATAGATATTTCTCATTGACGATGTGCGTGATGATGATCATGTTGATGGCATCATGTGATGAAATTGCTCCACCATATAAACAATCAGGTGGTGTGGTCGTAGTTACGGGTGAGCAAAAAGTTTTGATTGAAGACTTCACAGGATTTCGTTGTGGTAATTGTCCGGCAGCCGCAGAAATAGCAAATAATCTTTATAAAGCATATAAAGGTAAAGTGATTGTGTTGGGAATTCATAGTGGTCCAACATTTGCTTCACCACGTGGTAAATTATATGCAGAAGATTTCAGAACATCTGTTGGCGAAGAATTGTTTACTACATTTCTGGGAGCAACCGGTGGTCAACCAAATGGTATGGTCAATCGAGCCGGTGATGGCAATAAGATCATTGCTCCGGATGGTTGGTCGGCACAAGTTGCAGCGGAACTAGAAAAAGAAGCAAAGGCCACTATTGATCTTACCCCCAAATATGATTCAAATACACAAATGTTAACAGTTGATGTTGATGTTCGCTGGCTTGCAGATGGTGGCGATGATGATCATTTGGCAGTCTATTTAAGTGAAGACTCCATCATTTATCCTCAGAAAGACTATAGAAGACCATCACTTGGTTTCACCGAAGATGACTCCAATTTTGTGCATATGCATATGCTTCGTTCAGCTATTGGAGAATTTGGGACATGGGGTGAACAAATTTCATCTCAAAAGTCTGGAACAAAAGTAACAAAACGCTATACTTTGAGTTTTGCAGGTAAACCATGGAGACCAAAGTATTGTTCAGTGGTCGGAATACTTCACAGTAAAAATGAAGGTTCGATTATTCAAGTTAATGATGCAAAAATCAAATAATAATTTAAAGGATTTACAATGAGTGCAAGTAGTTCACCAATGACAGGTTTTTTGAAATTCATCGGTGCGGTGATTGTCAGTATCGTCACACTCTCTGTTGCTATGTTTATTGCAGGAACAATTTCCCCCGGAGCTGATACATTAGGTTCGCAGCGATGGATGACCGGCATGATACTTACAATGCTTGGAATGGTGATTGGCATTGCGGCAACATATGCTCCAAATCCATTGGATGACCCAAAAAATGCAAGCTCGATATTTACGAATATGTTTGAATGGGTAGGCATGATGACATTTTTCGGTGGTCTTGCTTTATTCGTATCTGCACAAGCATCACAATTCAAATTCTAAATATCAAACAGAGATTCAATACATGAATGTCCTCAATTATGAACGCGATGCTGTCGCCGTACATAATGGTGAATTGACATATTCAGATATCACCAACAATATTCTTCATGAAATAGACAAAAAGCGTGCACTCAATGCTTTTTTGCATGTTCATGCAGATGCCTTGCATATGGCTGAACAGGCAGATGCAAAAACACACGAGACATCATTGCTTCATGGTATGACCATTGCCATCAAAGACAATATCTCTGTAAAAGGCATGCCGATGACATGTGCTTCGAAAATGCTTGAGCACTTTCAACCAATGTATGATGCAACTGTCATTGAAAGACTAAAAGCTCATGGCTCTGTCATACTCGGTAAGGCGAATATGGATGAATTCGCAATGGGTTCTAGTGGAGAGACTTCATATTTTGGCCCAACAGATCATCCTTTGTTTTCAGGATATGTACCAGGTGGCTCTTCATCAGGATCTGCTGTAGCAGTGGCTGCTAGATTATGTCATGCATCTCTTGGGTCAGATACTGGCGGTTCGGTAAGACAACCCGCTGCATTTTGTGGTATATTCGGTTTTAAACCCAGCTATGGAAGAATCTCACGATATGGTTTGACTGCATTTGCTTCATCGCTGGATCAAATAGGTATATTTTCCGGTGATATCCTTACTATGTCGAGAGTATTTGATGCCATCTCCGGGCATGATCATCATGATTCAACTTCAGCACATATACCTGCCACTAATGCATATTCCATTCTCAAAAATCACCATCTTGAATTGTCTGAGTTAACGCTGGCAATCCTACCTGATGAGGAATTATCTGGTCTTGATTCAGAGGTAAAGCGAATATATGATCAGACTATTCATAGTTTGAAAACAGCAGGTGTACGATTTATTCATGCTTCAATTCCAGGATCAAAGGCATGGATTCCAACCTATTATATACTTGCTACGGCAGAAGCTTCATCAAATTTAGCACGATTTGATGGTGTACGTTATGGATGGAGAGACAATACATTAACAGGTGATATGACTTCAGCAACAAGAAGTTCAGGTTTTGGAAAGGAAGTACAAAGAAGAATCATGTTGGGTACATATGTACTTTCTTCCGGATACTATGAAGCATATTATCTCAAAGCACAAAAAGCTCGTCGAGCAATATCTGATGGATATACATCAATATTTTCGAAAGCTGATGCTATGTTATTACCAACAACGGCCGGTTTGCCATTCAAAAGAGGTGAAAAGAAAGATCCATTGGAGATGTATCTTTCTGATTATTTCACTGTCTCATCCAATATTGCCGGGATTCCTTCAATTAGTTTTCCTGCAGGATATTCTGCACAAGGATTACCAATAGGAATGCAATTGCAAACTTCACTCATGGATGATGAACGATTATTATCCATTACGCAAGCTATTTCGCAGTATATATCGACATAATATTTCACCTTAACACAAGGCTTCATCATTTGTCGATCATGATCTATCATATTTTCATTGAGATTCTCCTTTGTATTTCAATGATGCTTTCACCCAATCTCTTTTCTCAAGAGATTGTGTGCTTTTTGCCCTCCGGTACCTCGAAAACACTGACCTATCAGACAATTCAACAACAAAAGTTTGTCAAATTATCTGATTTGAGTAAGTATGTATTAGCAGGTACTGTGTATAATCCTGCTAAGCAAACACTTACATTCAAAAAGGGTACTCTTGCTTTTGCTCCACAATCCACCAAGCTTACATTAGTCCTGAATGATGGTTCGGAATATGTTTCAAAAATGAAATATTCCATAGTGACAAATAAGTCTGAGGTATATGTACCAATTGATGATTTTTCTATTGCGATTAATTCTCTCGGACTTCTTTCAATTGAAAAAAAAGTAGATCAGTTCTATCAAGTT
>JALRFC010000309.1 GCA_023253875.1 Candidatus Kapaibacterium sp. | reverse complement strand
CATTCCAATTTCCAAGATAGAGCCGGCATGCATAATACTTCGCTTTTCACTCTTCTTCCTGTACCATCTTCCAAGATAGTTGCAGAACATGCCTATCGCGCAATGATGAAAAGAAAATCTCTTGCGATTCACGGCATTGTCAATCGCATGATGTTGTCTTTCGGCGCACTGAGCCCGCGTTCACTCAAAGTACGGATGGTGCATGCATTCCAATCTTCCAAGTCCTGAAACGCCGATTCTCCGTCTTATTCTTGGCGATCAATTATCCCATTATCATTCATGGTTTCAAGAAGTGCGTGATGATGTGGTCTACTTGATGGCTGAGGTACGAAGTGAAGCAAGTTATGTCAGACATCATATTCAAAAAGTTCTCGGCTTTTTTCTTGCCATGCGTTCATTCGCTGATGAATTGGAAAAAGCGGGACATCGCATCATCTATGTGACATTGGATGATCATAATAATCAGGGATCAATCTCAGCTGAATGCCTGCGACATATCAAAAAACTCAATGCTTCACACTTTGCATATCAAGAACCCGATGAATGCAGATTACATGAGGAATTGCGCAAGATGTGCGACTCTCTCTGCATTCCTCATGAATGCATTTCAAGCGAACATTTTTTGAGTGATGATGCACTCTGGAGCAAAGTGTTCAAGGGCAAGAAAACACGCATCATGGAGAATTTCTATAGATTCATGAGAAAACATCATGGGATTTTGATGGATGGGAATGAACCTATTGGAGGCGCATGGAATTTCGATAAAGAGAATCGTAAATCCATTCCAAAAGCTATTGAAATCCCCGAGCCATTCTGTTTTGATCATGATGTCACTGAGCTTGCTTCCATGCTCGAGCGCATGCAGATTCAAACAATAGGGAGTGTCGATCCCAAGCATTTTCCATGGCCGAAGAATAGAGATGAATCACTGGAATTGATGCGCTTTTTCAATGAGCATTTATTACCGAATTTTGGTCGATATCAGGATGCCATGACCATTCGCTCTTGGTCGCTCTTCCACTCCAGACTCTCCTTTTCACTGAATACGAAAATGTTGCATCCGCTTGAGGTGATCAATTCAGCGATTGATGCGATGCATGCGAATCCCGCACTTATTTCCATTGAGCAGACTGAAGGATATATTCGGCAAATTCTTGGCTGGCGAGAATATATGCGAGGAATTTATCGCGAGTATATGCCGGAATATGCCTCGCTGAATGCATTCAATCATCAGCGTGCTTTGCCTGATTGGTTTTGGACAGGTGATACTCCGATGCATTGTCTTTCCATGACCATCAAGCAATCTCTCGACCATGCATATGCGCATCATATCCAAAGACTCATGATTACGGGTAATTATGCATTGCTTGTGGGAATCAATCCAGATGCGGTGGATGAATGGTATTTGGGTATTTACATGGATGCTATCGAATGGGTGGAAATGCCGAATACGCGCGGGATGAGTCAATTCGCCGATGGTGGAATCGTGGGCACAAAACCCTATGTTTCTAGCGCATCCTATATCAATTCGATGAGTGATTATTGCAAGTGTTGCAGATTCGATCCCAAGCAGAAAGTCGGCGAGGATGCATGTCCATTCAATAGTTTATACTGGCATTTTTATCATCGCAATCGCGAGATGCTCGGGAATAATAATCGGATTGGAATGATGTATGCCGTTTGGGACAAAATGCAAAACAAAGAAGAGATTCTTGCACAGGCGGAGTTGCACCTTAAAACACTTTGATCATTTCATCGAATAGAGTTTCCACCAAGGAGTGCGGGGCGATGAATGATGCTCATGATGATAGCCAAAGAAATAGCAAGTGAGCATGGCATAGAGGTGATTTTTCTTGAGCGTTCTTGCATTATGCGGTTCCATCTCATGCGTATGGGGAGTGCGATGTGGAATATAGGTGCCAAAAGTGAATAATTGCAATGCGCCAAGAAGAGAAGGAATAACCCAGAATATCCAGATATTGATTTCCGGTGCGATGAATTTCAGAAGATTGAAGAGCGCTCCCATGACGATGAGCTGAGTGATTGTCGTATAGCGAATCATGAATCGCAAAAACCAGAACACATAATTCTGAGAAATATCATAATCGGGATCTTTTTCCGTACCGGGATAGGTATGATGCGCCATGTGATTTGTGATGAGTCGCTTATAATTCATCCCTGCAAATAAAAAGCAAGCAATCCA
>JALRFC010000308.1 GCA_023253875.1 Candidatus Kapaibacterium sp. | reverse complement strand
TACTATCTGTCAGTTGATCGGTAGTATGATGTATTCCATCAACGGACTGTACTTTACTTTTTAGCTGAGCTGTACCCTTTTGAATATCTTTTTCGATATGATCAGTAATGTCGGTATTTCTGAGAAGTATATCAATTATATCTACTACTTGAGTCTGTGATTGATGAATATCAGCTATACATTTCCATGAACATTGTTGTTGGTATTCCACTTTGATTGAAGCAGAAACTAAATATGCACCACGATCACCTTTATTATCATATTCCGTTTCGATTTCTATTCCATTCCGAAATGCATCTACTTGTTTTGTAGACAATAAAATTCTAGGATATTCTAATCCTATTGACCAAACAATATTTGCAAATAATGCTTCACTTGGTTCTGCTCTATCGGTTATGCGAGCACTCAATGCAAATATTCCAAGACCTGACTCCTGATGTAGCTCAGAATATTTATATGCATTGACAAGATTGCTGAATGTGTTTTGCAGATCGCTCCCAATATCTGCAGGCAGCACATCTAAGATACCATCAAGAATACGTACATATTGAGTTTGATTTGAATGATTATTCAAAGTGGATGTTTTTATAAAACCAAAGGTATCACTCATCGACCATTGATATCTAAAACTCATATTCACATCATGATTTATTTCCTCAAAGATGATGGAATTACCCATGGTATGTTTATACAGATTTCTTTCTATGGTGAATTGTTGACTTCGAATTGAAAATGGTTCCCAATTATATCGTTCACCATGAACCTCACCCTGAATGATTGTCTTGCTTCCCACATGCTCCGCCGAGTCTTTAATCTTATCTTCTGTATAATATGGAAATAGTGAATAGTCTGCATTTGTTCTACCTGCAGTCAAACCACCATTACTAGCAATGAACATCCAATGATTAGAATCACTGACTATGCTCATAAAGAATGTAGGCATGTGATCTACATTCGAAATCTTAAAATAAGTATCATCATCAATTTCGACTATTTCAAGACAGTCTTGGAAATCTTTGTCGATGTGTTTTATAAATTCTTTCACTTTTTTCTCTTATGCAGAAACTATTGAGATCCTTTGATCACTTTTAGGATTTCTTATATACCCTCACATAGTCTATGATCATTGATTGAGGAAATGGTGTTCCTGTTGTTGGATAACCAACATAATTTCCACCAACAGCAACATTGAGAATAATGAAGAATGGTTTATTGAATACCCATTCTCCTGTTAAGTCATTTGGTTGTATTCTATGATACAGAAAATCATCTATGAAAAAGTCTATATAGTCTTCACCCCACTCTATTGCATATACGTGAAAGTCCATATCAAATCTTCCTGTCAGTAATCCAAATGCTTTTGTTTTTGCATTTCCACCAAAATAACCAGGACCATGTACAGTTCCATGTGTGACTGATGGTTCTTGACCTCTTTGCTCCATGATGTCAATTTCACCACATTGAGGCCAGCTCACTTCAGGAATATTATCCCCCAATAACCAAAATGCAGGCCATATACCAGGTCCTGTCGGCGTTTTGATTCTTGCTTCAAATCTTCCATATGTTTGACTGAACAAACCTTGTGTCTTGATTCTTGCAGAAGTATATCCGGAACCGGAAAATGATTCCTTTCTTGCTGTAATCACAAGTTGACCTTCGCCATTCAACTGCACATTAGAAGGCCTATTTGTATAATATTCAAGCTCGCTATTTCCCCAACCATTATTTCCTGTTCCTATATCATAAGTCCATTTCAATTTGTCCGGTGAGCTACCGGCAATACCTTCGAAATCATCGCTCCATGTCAAGGTCCAAGCTCTCTCGGGAAGTGTTTGTACTGCCTGTTCTTCACATCCTGATAAAAGCATGCTCAAAGAGATCATTGCAATAGCGAAAACTGTATAAAGTATGTTCATATAGATATGTTCTTAAAGTCAATGAATGTATTGATAACAGTGATTATTTCCGGAAGAGAATATTATCCAAGTAGATAGTTCCATTTCCAACAAACTTCAATTGGAAAACATTATTCAATGCCACGGGTGAAAATGCGCTTAAAGGAATATCAATACTTTTCCATCCTGATCCTGTTGGTACTGCAAGCGTAAATGCTGTTTCAATTGGTCCGGGACTGATCAAAAACACTTCCAGTGAATTGGAGTTCGAGGAAAAGTAATCGAGATGAAGATAACCATACGTAGATACAT
>JALRFC010000307.1 GCA_023253875.1 Candidatus Kapaibacterium sp. | reverse complement strand
ATTTGCTTGGCTTGAGCAATGCGGTGGTATTCGACTCATCAATATGAATGATGAACGATTGAAGCAATATGCGAAAGGCCCCCGATTTCTCACGTATGCATTGGACATTGATGCTGATATTCATGCGACATGGAGTCTAAATGAACAAGGCATGGCGCATTGTACACTTCATGCTCATAATACTGTTGAAGAAATCCTCTTACGCATACCTGGGAAAGTAGGTGCCATGACAGCCATTGCAAGTGCTTGCATAGGTTTGTCGATAGGAATGACACTCCATCAGATTGCCGAAGCATTGAGATCCTATGATGCTCCTGTTTATTCCGGCTATGGTAGAATGTCCAAAATCATGATTGATGATATCACGGTCTTGAATGATACCTATAATGCAAATCCCGCTTCAATGATGACTGCGCTTGAAACATTATATTCAATGCCTACAACAGGAAAACGCATTGCGATTCTTGGTGATATGCGAGAACTTGGAGATTCTTCCGCTGAAGAACATCTCAATCTTTTGGGAAAAGTTGCGGATTATTGCGATGATTGCATCGTGACGGGTCCTGAATTTCAAAAAGCCACCCAAAACACTGCACTTGATTGCATCACATTTGCTGAATCTTCAGAGGAATGTGCGCAGATCATATATGCAAAAGCCAAAACCGGAGATATTGTCCTTATCAAAGGATCTCGAGGTATTCGACTTGAACATGTTCTGGAACATTGGCGTAATTACCGTACAATACACAATCATTCTTAAGGGAATTGCATGCTGTATTTCTTTACTTCTTGGCTTCGAACAACATTTAATCTCCCCGGTTTCGGTGTCTTTCAATATGTGACTTTCAGATCAGCGGCCGCAACGATTACTGCATTATTGATTTCATTTTTTGTTGGCCCATGGATCATCCGCATGCTCAAACGCATGCAAATCGGTGAGCAGGCAAAATCCGAATTGCAAGAAACCGGGAATCATTCACTCAAGGCAGGAACGCCAACCATGGGAGGTTTGATCGTACTCTCAGCTGTGATCATTCCAACATTATTGTGGTCAAATATTCAAAATACATTTGTCATACTCATAGTGTTCATCACAATGGGGCTTGGTGCCGTTGGATTTCTTGATGATTATTTAAAAGTCATCAAGAAAATGAAAAAAGGATTGATTGGCAGATATAAAATCATTGGTCAATTATTGGTAGGACTCATAGTTGGCTCTACGATCTATTTTCATCCCGAATGGTTTTCCTATACTTTTGATCAGTACAATACACTCACCACCGTACCCTTTGCCAAAGACATTCATTTTGATTATGGATGGCTCTATATTCCCGCCATCATGTTCATTCTTACCGCAACATCGAATGCTGTAAATCTCACAGATGGTTTGGATGGACTGGCAAT
Organism: Candidatus Kapaibacterium sp.; assembly: GCA_023253875.1. Taxonomy (GTDB): domain Bacteria; phylum Bacteroidota; class Ignavibacteria; order Kapaibacteriales; family UBA961; genus UBA961. Next base: position 812 of record JALRFC010000307.1, on the reverse strand, counting down.
TGGCACGGTAGGAATTGCTGCTTTGGCATTGGCCGTGATTTCTTATGTCAGTGGAAATGCAGTCTTTTCTCAATATCTCAATATCTTTCACCTTCGAGGTGCAGATGAATTAACCATTTTCAGCGCCGCATTGGTTGGTGCTTCACTGGGATTCCTTTGGTTTAACTCATTTCCAGCACAAGTATTCATGGGTGATACCGGATCTCTTGCATTGGGAGGAGCGATTGGCGGACTTTGCATTCTCATCAAGAAAGAGTTTCTCCTACCAATCTTAGGCGGAGTATTCTTCGCGGAAACATTGTCTGTAATTATTCAGGTGATGTATTTCAAATACACCAAGAAAAAGTTTGGAGAAGGAAAACGACTCTTCAAAATGTCTCCGCTTCATCATCATTTTGAGAAATCCGGCTTGCATGAATCCAAAATCGTCACAAGATTCTATATCATTGGCATTTTGTTGGCAATCATAACAATGGCCACCTTTAAAGTTCGATGACTGTATTATCGAATCGTAAACTTGCATCGCATGACAATTCCATAATTTTGAAACATTATCATGTACATTCATGATGCGGATTGCATATGCTCAAGAAAATTCTCGTAGTTGATGATGAAGAAGACATCATAGACCTTATTCGATATAATCTCGAAAAAGAGGGCTATTCAGTGGCAACCGCATCAGATGGTGATTCCGCCTTGAAAATAGCCGGAGAATTCAAGCCGGATTTGATCATTCTTGACATCATGATGCCTGGCCCCGATGGCTTTGAAGTCTGCAGACAAGTACGACTAATCCCTGGATTAGCACAAGT
>JALRFC010000306.1 GCA_023253875.1 Candidatus Kapaibacterium sp. | reverse complement strand
CAGGACTGTTCTCTTTGACAGGTATTGCTGCCGCCAATAATGCAGGTCCGGCGGTAACAATATCCTTCATGGTTGCTGCTATTGGATGTGCTTTTGCTGGATTGTGCTATGCTGAATTTGCTTCGATGATTCCGATTGCAGGTTCTGCCTATACATATTCCTATGCAACGATGGGTGAATTGCTTGCATGGACCATTGGCTGGGACTTGGTATTGGAATATGCCGTGGGAGCAGCTACGGTAGCCATTAGTTGGTCTCGATATTTGGTGAAATTACTTGGTATTTTTGAGGTTGGTCTTCCGCATCAATTTGTGATGTCCCCATGGGATCCTCCCTATATAGGTCCGGATGGATTGGCTGTAACGGGCATCATCAATCTTCCTGCGGTTTTCATTACAGTGATGATGTCATTGCTTCTTATTCGCGGTACTGAAGAATCAGCGAAAATGAATGCAATTGTTGTCTTTCTGAAAGTTGCCGTTGTTTTGGTCTTTATCGGTCTTGGTTGGGCATATATTGACCCAGCAAATTATTCGCCATATATTCCTGAGAATACCGGTGTCTATCAGCATTTTGGATGGACTGGTATTGTAACCGGTGCTGCAGTTGTGTTTTTTGCATTTATTGGTTTTGATGCTGTTTCAACGGCAGCTCAAGAAGCGAAGAATCCACAGAGAGATATGCCGATTGGCATTTTGGGATCACTTGTAATTTGTACAATTCTCTATGTGTTATTTGCACATGTGATGACAGGTCTTGAGAATTACAAAAACTTCGCAGGAGAGGCAGCACCTGTAGCTTTGGCTATTATGAAGACTCCTTATACATGGCTTCAAACGGCGATTATCGTCGCGATTCTAGCGGGATATTCTTCCGTGATATTGGTGATGTTGCTTGGACAATCCCGTGTATTCTTCTCCATGAGTAAAGATGGATTATTGCCCGGTCTTTTTGCAGCCGTGCATCCACGATTCCTCACTCCATATAAATCCAATTTGTTTTTCATGGTCTTTGTTTCGCTTTTTGCAGCCTTTGTGCCTGTGACGGTTGTGGGTGAAATGACAAGTATCGGTACACTCTTTGCATTCATTCTGGTTTCATTTGGAATCATCGTCATGCGTAGAACTCATCCAAATGTTCCTCGTGCATTTAAGACTCCGCTTGTACCTTGGGTTCCGGCACTTGGTATTTTGACATGTTTCTATATGATGTATTCATTGCCATTGGATACATGGCTTCGTCTCATCATCTGGATGGCAATCGGCTTTGTCTTATATTTTACCTATGGCGCCAAACACTCCAAGCTTCGCAAAACAGCTATGGGTTGATAGGAATAGTGTAGATTTTCAAAGGTCAAGGGAATATTCCTTGGCCTTTTTTTATGGAGAGTATAATGTCTGATTTCAATCCAAATGCATATTGGGAAGAGCGATTGACAAAAGATATTGGCCTGCACAGAGTTGGACATCTTGCTTATGGCAAGGCATTCAATCGGTCTTTATATGCAATCAGAAGACATGTGTTCAATGCTGTTCAACAGCAATATCTACCGGATATCTCTGAACAGTCTATACTTGATTGTGGAAGTGGAACGGGATTTTATCTGAATTTGTGGAATAGACTGAGTCCTAAATCTCTCTCCGGACTTGATTTCACTGAAGCATCTGTGGAATTCTGTGCTCGGCGTTTTCCGCATCTTTCGATTTACCATGCCGATATCACGAATGCTGATTCAATGAGCGTGATTCCGGATCAATCGCAGGATGTGATCTCCATTTTTGATGTCTTATTTCATGTCACGGATGATCAAAAATTTGCGAGTGCCTTACATGAACTTGGTAGAATCATGAAGGATGATGGGCTACTATTGTATTCAGATAATGTGCCAAGACATGGCACCAAGCGTGAACGACATATTGTGCATCGGTCCAAGGAAGAGGTATATGCTCTATTGAATACTGCAGGATTTGAAGTGTTAGAGTGCAAGCCGATGTTTTATTTGATGGGATATCCGATTGACATGAAGTCTGATCTATTTGGAAAAGTTTGGAATCTCTTGATGTATCCCGTTCGCAAGAGTGAAATCATGGGGATGATCTATGCTTCTGTATTGTATTTCCCTGAATTATTCTTGATATCATTTTTCAAGGAAAGTCCCACAACCGAATTACTCATTTGTCGTAGAAAGCATCGATAAAAAAAGCCCGAATTGCTTCGGGCTTTG
>JALRFC010000305.1 GCA_023253875.1 Candidatus Kapaibacterium sp. | reverse complement strand
TATATGCTTTAAGTCCGCAATTGAAATCATGCAAGGTGATGCCACTCATCCGTGATGTGACAGCATTGAAAAATCGCGAGGGTATTGTTTTATGCCATGGATCATGTATTTTCTTTTTCCAACCTGATACTAGATCATATCCTTGTTCCAGCAAAGCAAGCATTGCAGGCAATTCTTTGGGATCATCCTGTAAATCAGCGTCCATTGTAAAAACATATTTCCCCTTGGATGCGGCAAAACCTACGGCCAATGCAGCTGACTTTCCGCAATTCCTGCGAAATCGAATGGCTTTATATCGGGAATTTTTTTCGTGGATGTTTCGAATGATGGAAAATGAACCATCAGTTGAGCCATCATCAATGAAGAGTACTTCATATTGGCCATTACTCATGGTTGGAACCACTTCTTCCAATGCTTCATAAAGTGGGTATAATGATTCTTCTTCATTCAATAGTGGAATCACGATACTCATGAAAGGCTTTGTACCATGAGGTCTTCTCTGTGGCGGTCTTTCAGAATGCTGATTCGGTTTATCAATGGAATTAATCTCTCTGTCGATATTCTCAAGAGTCGGAGAGGAATGTTTCACTGCACCTGCATCAGGTTTATTCCGATGTCTATGTCTTCTACGATGTTGTTGATGTTCCACGGAAGATCAATGCGAATGGAAGAAAATCATGTATTGAATCCCAATTCATGCTTAGGATAGCGTCAAATTACCTTTTCTAGGGCTTAGAATCAACAAGTAATACTGTGTTAATTCAAGCCTTGTTCATGATAGGCAATGAGTTGCGCAAAATTCTCATCGGTTAGGGTATAGATAGAACTGCAATATTGACATACCAATTCTCTTTGACCCTCTTCCTTCATGGAAATAATCTCTTGTTTGCCGAGCGTAAGCAATTTGCTCATGAATCTCTCCAAAGAGCATCTGCAGAAGAAATCGACTGGAGTATTATTCACGATTTCAATGTCAAAGGGCATGGCTTGTCGCAGTATTTCTTCGGGAGAATACCCGCTATCCAATAATTCTTCAATAGGTGGCATTTCCTCGAGCGATCGTTGTACTTCAACTATGGAAGCAAGGTCTGCACCCGGCATTGCCTGCACGATGATTCCTCCTGCATGCGTGATTTCCCCATCATCATTGATGGTTGCACCCAAGTTCACGGCAGTGATAATCTGCTCGGATTGTTCAAAATAATAGGATAAATCCGAGGCAATATCGCCATTGACCAATTCTACAATACCGGTCACCGGTTCTTGTTTTTCATAGAGTATCTTGGAAACTTTCAAATATCCTTTACTGAGAGCTTCAGATAGTGTTTCAGGCATTGGTTTTGAATCATCAGTTATGACAAATCCACGTACCTCACCCACTTGCATTGCTTCCGCAAAAATGAGCTTTACTCTTCCGGTACCTTCAGCTTGAACGATGATTCTTTCCTCACCTTTGAGAAATGAAGACAAGAGAATGGAAGAAGTGAGTGTTTTAGCCAATAAATAGGATAATAGTGGGTCAAGATCATGGTTGATTCGAGCAGTCTCGGTGGTATTGGTTGTTTTTGCTACTGCCACGCGAAACATGCCATTTCCTGACATTGCGCGAACAACTCGATCTCTATGTTGATAAGATTTTTTTATTTCATTCATTATAGAATATTCATCACTGTGGTGAAAATTGGCATAATTCCTGCAAATATGTGTGCATGAATGCATTAAAACATCTATCGCAGATGATAGTGGTTTGCTGTTTGACCGGCTTCTCAATCGGCTGTGGCTCAATTGTGAAGATTTCATCAAATGGTAATGTCAAGAATACTCTACCACACTATTCCATACCTGACTATCTTGAACCGGAGCGCAAGATGGTATTGGAAGAAGCTTTGGCATTTATCGGAACTCCATATTGCTATGGTGGGAAAACACCTTTTTGCTCGGATTGTTCCGGTTTTGTACTGCAAGTATATCGCAAGATTGGTATCAAAGCTCCGAGAACTGCGCATGATCAATATCTATCATATGCTTCGGAAGATGTGATTCCGGAACCCGGTGATTTAATCTTCTTTCGATATGCCAAACAAGGGAATATCTCCCATGTTGGGATCTATGCCGGCGAAGAGTATATCATCCATGCTTCAGAGAAAAAAGGCGTCATACTTACAACGCTTGACTATATGCGTTCCTACATAGTCGGTTATGGCAGAATGCCAATTCAAGAATTCTCT
>JALRFC010000304.1 GCA_023253875.1 Candidatus Kapaibacterium sp. | reverse complement strand
CCCAATCCAAGGCATTTCCTTTTGGGAAAAAGAGAATAAGTCCAATGAGAAATTGAACAGCAAGTGCATAGGCATACAGTGAACCTGTGAGTGCTGTGAATTTCTTGAATTCTTTTGAATCTTTCATATTCATGATAATGGAAAGAATAGCCAATATGGCAAAAATGATCAAAAGCCAACGATTGTGACCATGCAATAGTATGAGGAAATCCATTAGTAAACTCCAAAAGAAAATAGGTTAGTGGAAAACAAACATACATGAGAATCAATAAATTCCCCAATCTATTTGGAATGATAGTCTCAGAAAATAAACTAAATTGACAAAAAGGGAAGTGCAATTGCCTGTGGGCTTCCATATTGCGTTTCGGGATGTAAACTTTGGTAGAATATGAATAGAGTACTGTCCGGTAGGGAAGAGATACTCAGGGTTGAGCGGCGATTATATACGGATTCAATGTCTTCCGTGATGAAATCCCTCACTGCTCTTGAGCACAAATTTGAGGATATGCATTCTCGTGAATTAATCAGCGAGAATAGATTCTCCCATTACTTGTTTGATCTTCTAAGAATCCGATGCTCAATCCTACATGGAATGATGCATAGAGATAAAGCATTTGAATTACTTGAAGCAATGTCTGGGATAGCAGCCAAAACAGATAATTCCGTACAATATGCATTACTTGCAAGGGAACAGTATCGCTTACGATCTGATAGTGAAGTATTACCAGATGATGAAAGAATCTTACGTGAATCATTTGAAACATTCATGATGCATGGTGAACTACTCCATGCATTCAAGTGCGCAATGACTTTGGCCCAACATGCACAGAAGACAGACAAATACGATCTCTGTTTGAATTATCTTCAAAAAGCAAAAGAAATTCAATTGGAATTACCAGGCGAGCCATTTTTGATTTCACAAATCCAATTGGGCATGGGGAATTTCAATATTTCAATTCAAGATTTTGACAAAGCAGATGAATATCTCCAAGAAGCAATTCAATCTTCCAGACGTGAAGGGAATTGGAGAACAGAATTGGTGGCTTTGTCGAATATTGCTTCCATTGCTTTGATGAAGACACAAAAGAAACCAGAAAAAGCTCTCGATATATTGAATGATTGTATTGCGATTGCAAAAAAGAGAAAAGCAAATCATGATTTGTCGAGAATGTATGTCATGGCAGGATCTGCATTATCCAGATTAGGTGCTCATAAACAGGCATTGGAGTCCTTTCATGAAGCAGGAAAACTGTATAAGAAATATCCATTTCCTCTACATGAAGCCACTCTGCATTATAAATTGGCAAGATTGTTTATGGAGATGAAATCTTCATCGAAGAATCGGAAAATCGAGCATCATTTTCAACAAGCTCATTCGATGACAGAGCAATATGAATTTCTACAATTGAGAGTATGGGTCTTGAGACATTGGGGACTGTGGCTACGCGAAAGGAAACAATGGCAAAGAGCTTTTACCCTACTCCATGAATCATATAAAGTACAAAATGCAATCATCGGGAAGGAAGCACAAAGAAATATCAAAGATTTGGAAATCCAATATGTTGCTTCTTTACACCAGAAAGAAAATGAATTATTGAAAAAGCAAAATCATGAATTGGGTAAGGAAACAAAGGATTTACGAAATCAACTTTTGGTGAGGACTTCTTCAATCATGAAAGAATTGAATAGATATGGTGAAGTTCGATCCAAAGTGCTTGAAATACTGGAACATCATGGAACGAAAACAAAAGTTCTAAAGGAAATCAGTACATTGCTCTTGCCTTTGTCAGGAAATGACATGGAAAGAGATTTGTTTTTCAGTGAATTCCATCAGACTTTCCCCGGATTCCAAACAAAACTTGAATCCTTGATTCCTGAGATTACAATAAAAGAATCTGAAGTGTGCATGTTGATTAAATCTGGATTCTCTACCTATCAGATAGCCACTTTTCTAGATATCAGCACTAGAACTGTCGAAACACATCGGCTCAATATTCGTAAGAAAGCCGGCTTGCATGCTTCTGAAACCATTGATGGATTTTTGTCTTCCATTGAAATATGAGTGCCATAAAAAAGACCAATTGTTGCCGTATTCTTGATGCACAGAGCATTCCATATGAATTGCTTGTGTATGATTGGTCTGAAGATGCACTCGATGCCATCAGTGTTGCTAATAAAATCAATATGCCACATGAACAAGTATTCAAAACATTGGTTCTTCGGGGAGATGTCTTATCCG
>JALRFC010000303.1 GCA_023253875.1 Candidatus Kapaibacterium sp. | reverse complement strand
GTAAATGCTGCTCAGCAATTACTTCCGAAGGATGCCAGAACACCAGTTCTTTCCAAAATTGCACTTGATGAAATTCCCGTATTGCGTGTGGGAGCAACAAGCACAATGAGCAATAGGGAATTTTATCAATTCTTGAAGGATAAAATTCAGCCTGCTTTGTCAAAAGTTGAAGGTGTTGGTAATATCACATTACTTGGTGGTGAAGAAAGAGAAATCAAAGTAAATGTTGATATAGAAAAAGTTCGTGGTTATGGTCTCGGTCTTAATCAAATAGCAGGAATGATCAAGGCATCGAATCTTGATTTTCCAACAGGAAAAATCAAAGATAGTGATGGACAATTCATTGTTCGTTTGGCAGGAAAGTTCTCAACGATTGAGCAAATTGAGAAGATCATCATCGGAAGATCAAAATCCGGTGGTGATATAAAATTGAAGGATATCGCTGAAATAGAAGATGGGAGAAAAGAATTTGCTTCAATCAGTAGATTGAATGGAATTACAACGATTGCAGTGCTCATACAAAAACAAAGTGATGCCAATTCAGTGGATGTTAGCAAAAAAGTACGTGAGCAAATGTCCGCATTGGAACAACAATATGCAGACACAAAACTTTCATTTACTATCGCTCAAGATGGTTCTTTATTCACGATTGAAGCTGCAAATGCAGTGAAGTTTGATCTTATCATTGCCATCATTCTTGTAGCGGCCGTGATGTTCATTTTTTTACATTCCCTTCGTAATTCACTCATTGTGATGATTGCAATTCCTGCCTCGCTCTTGACTACGATATTCGCAATGTATATGCTCAATTATTCATTCAATTTGATGACATTACTTGCGATGTCGCTTGTGATTGGCATTCTCGTTGATGATTCGATCGTTGTTTTGGAGAATATTTATAGACATCTTGAAATGGGGAAGGATAAAAGAACAGCTTCAATTGAAGGACGAAATGAGATTGGATTTGCAGCACTTTCCATCACACTCGTTGATGTGGTGGTATTTGTACCGCTATCCGTGGTTGGTGGTTTGGTTGGTAATATCATGCGTGAATTTGCCGTTGTGGTGTTTACTTCAACACTCATGAGTTTATTGGTTTCATTCACCATTACACCGGCTCTTGCATCGAGATTAGCGAAACTTGAACATCTATCTTCAGATTCACTCATGGGCAGACTTGCTCTGATATTTGAACGATTCTTTGACAAATTGACTCTTCAATATGAACATATTCTTGAGTGGGCATTGAGAAAACGCTTGAGCAGAATGACAGTGATTTTTGGTTCTTTATTGGCAATTATTGGTGGTATGGCATTAGTTCCACTTGGATATATCGGCGCTGAATTTATTTCTCAATCAGATCGTGGCGAATTCGCTGTCACAGTTGAAATGCCACCACAATATTCCGTGGAAGAAACAAATTATACTGCTTTATATATCGAAGAATTATTGAGAAGTTTTCCTGAGACAGATCGCATTTTTACTTCTGTTGGTGTATCTAATGAAGGATTGATTGGTCAAAATTCAAATAATGCTGTTGAATTCAATGTCACGCTGAAATCTGCCAAGGAAAGACAGCGCACAACGGATGAAATAGGAATGTTGATGAAAGAGAAAATCTCAACGATTCCCGGTGCTAAAGTTCGTGTCAATCCTATTGGAATATTTGGAACGGCAAATCAAACCCCAATTCAAATTGTGGTGAATGGAACGAGTTTTGAGGAAGTCTATGCTTCTGCTTCAAAACTTGCCAATGTTGCAAGATCCATAAAAGGAGCTCAAGATGTGCGATTGAGTGTTGATGATGGTAAACCTGAATCCAGAATTGAAATAGATCGTGATAAATTGGCCACTTTCGGTCTCACTATTGGAGAAATTGGTAATTCATTACAGATTGCTCTCACAGGAGACAATACTGCAAAGTATCGTGATGGAAGTACTGAATATGATATGCGTATCTTGCTTGATGAATATGATCGTTCACAAACTGAAAAACTCCTCCGTTTGCCATTTGTGAATGGAAGAGGACAGCAAGTGGAATTGCAACAGTTCGCTTCAATTGTTCCAGCAAGTGGACCAACCAAGTTGCAGAGAGAAAATCGAAATACTGCAATTACAGTGTTTTCTCAAGCTCTTGGAAGACCTTCAGGGAATATCGTGGCAGATATTCAAAAAGGAATGGAAAAAGAGCAATTACCTCCGGGAGTTTCCATTTCATATCTCGGTGATCAAAAGAATATGAAGGAAT
>JALRFC010000302.1 GCA_023253875.1 Candidatus Kapaibacterium sp. | reverse complement strand
CTCCTGAATCATCAATGACAGGAAATCCAGCAATTTTGTATTTGGCCATCAAGGTGAGAGCATCTAGGGCGGTATTGTCTGCTTTTAATGTAATGGGATTGCGGATCATGCCACTTTCCGAGCGCTTCACTTTATCCACTTCATCTGCTTGGGCGTGGATGGACATGTTTTTATGAATGATGCCGATTCCGCCTTCGCGTGCAAGCGCAATTGCCATTTCAGATTCGGTCACGGTATCCATCGCGGCAGAAATCACCGGAATATTCAATGTGATATTTTTAGTGATGCGAGTTCTAAGCGAGGTTTCTCGTGGTAATACCTCAGAATATCGAGGTATGAGTAATACATCATCAAAGGTGATGCCTTCGGTAATAATCTTTGAATTCATGAATTTCGGTGACCGGAAGGAGTGGAACATCTTGAGTGCGAAGAACTTTCGCAACTCTATCCTCTCGCAATTTACGGAATATCCCCTAATTTTGAAGTTTCGGATTGAACGATTCTTGTGAAATAATCGTTATCATGCCCGTCGCACTATTCAAATTTGGCTAAATCATGAATGATATACAGTCATTGTATCAACAAATGATCCTCGATCATAATAAGAATCCTCGAAATTTTGGGGGATTGGAAGAACCCACACATTGTGCTGAAGGACATAATCCACTATGTGGAGATGAAGTAACAATCTTCATGAATATCAAAGATAATGTCATTCAAGACATTACATTCAAAGGTTCAGGCTGTGCCATCGCAACTTCTTCAGCTTCCATCATGACCACCGTTTTGAAAGGAAAAACAATACAAGAAGCTGAAGAGTTTTTCAAGCAATTTCATGGAATCGTCACTGCCTCTATGGATGAAGCGATTGATACTGATGATCTTGGTAAATTGGCGGTATTCACTGGCGTGAGAGAATTTCCTGCAAGAGTGAAATGTGCTTCTTTGGCTTGGCATACAATGAATAATGCAATGCATGGCGAAGCGAATGCAAGCACTGAATAATGTGACACTTCATCAATCCATCAACAATGAAACAATTTGTCTCTCTTAAGCTTGATGATAGTGAAAATCATCAAGCTCCAAAACAAGAAGAACAACCCTCCGTGGATGCACCGGTGGTTGATCGCATCATAGCGGCCATCAAAACAGTATATGATCCGGAAATCCCGGTGGATATATTCTCACTCGGCCTTATTTATTCTGTACGATTTCATGAAGACACCAAAAAGGCTGAGGTGGTCATGACTCTCACTTCGCCCGGATGTTTTGCAGCAGGCATGATACCGGGTCAAGTCGAGCAAAAAGTATTGGAAGTACCTGAAGTCCAAACAGTGAATGTAGAACTTACTTTTGATCCACCATGGGATAAAACCATGATGAGTGAAGCCGCAAAATTGGAATTAGGATTTTGGTGATTGCCATTTGAATTGACATTATTTTACCTTTGGAATGTTCATGTTTAGAAAACTTACCGTATCTGCAATCAAGAGATTGACACCGCAATCTGTTGCCATTTCATTTGCAATCCCTGAGGAATTTCAGGATGAATTTGCATATATCCCCGGACAATATATTACCCTAAAAGCTGAAGTCGATGGACAGAAAGCAAATCGTGCATATTCTTTATGTTCTTCTCCTTTTACCGGCGAAGCGCTCACCATTGGTGTGAAACAAACAGAACATGGACTTGTATCCACTTATCTGAATACAAAGCTCACAATTGGCGATTCCCTACAAATCATGAAGCCGATGGGGAATTTTACATTGAAGGTAAATTCCGAAGCATCTAGACATATTGTATTGATCGGTGGTGGAAGTGGTATCACTCCGCTTTTGTCAATTGCGAAAAGTGTATTGCTGAAAGAACCTAAATCAACTGTTACTTTACTCTATGGAAATCGTGATCAAGCTTCCATCATGTTCTCTGATGAATTGAATGAACTTGTTTCACAGTATCCTGCTTTGAAGGTGAAGCATGTTCTCGAACAAGGTTCTGATGCATTCAAAGGAGTGCTCAGTATTGAAATGCTTGAAGAATTGCTGACTCCATATATGTCCGATCACCAAACTGAGTACTTTATCTGCGGTCCCGGACCTGTCATGTCAAATGCAGAGTCCGTTCTCACTTCGCATCATGTTCCTTCCGAACGCATTCACAGAGAATTTTTCACAGCTCCGATTGCAGTTGATGAAGTTGCTGAACCGGGAGAAGAAGCAACAGAAGAAAAGAAGATTTCTGTGAAGTTATATGGTCGTT
>JALRFC010000301.1 GCA_023253875.1 Candidatus Kapaibacterium sp. | reverse complement strand
CCAAATCATACCAACCATTTGCGACATATACCTTCAGAAACTTGTTTTTTGTCATTGCCTTTCTGAGCGCTTCACCCACATAAGGAAATCCTCTTTCCGCACTTCCCCAATTCCATGGTTGTACTTTTCCGGTGAGAATTTCATAGGGCATATCACTTTCGAATCCAAGTGTTGAGCGAAGATAATGATTCACAGTCGAAGTGAATGGTGCATAGATCACTGCATTATAGCTTGGATCATACTCAAAGTTTTCACCAGCATTATCGCGGTCAATTCCGGTGAAGCGACTATCCAATCTACCCACTGTTTTGCCTTCATCACGAAGCAATTCTTTTGTGAATCGGAAAATGTCGGGTCTATTGTGTGTGGTTGCAATAAACTCTTTCGACAATCCGGTATATCTACTCAATTTCTCTGTGACAGCTTTATGTTCGGCATCACTCGCGACATGTCCCTTTGCGAGATATGTCAAATAATCATTCAATGCCCAAGAGCGAATCTCTTCCAATGATTTCTCTTGATTTGCTCTGAGTGATTCATCCAATTTTCCATGATACATCGCGGTGGCGGCATAGGTAGGAAGGAAGAGAGCACAGGGCAAATCATTTGCAGGACTGAATCTTAATGTTTGAAAGTCAAGTACCATTGAAATAAGCAAAATACCATTCACATACATGCCATGTCTATCAGCCAAATGATCGGATAGATATGCGGCTCTTGTCGTGCCATAACTTTCGCCCGCAAGAAATTTTGGTGAAAGCCAGCGTTTATTCTGCGTTGTATATAATCTGATGAATGTTCCAACAGAGGTTACATCTTCATCCAAACCATGAAATTGCTCCTTTTTTTCATCTTTGGCAGGTCTGCTATATCCTGTTCCTACCGGATCAATGAACACGAGATCGGTGAATTCCAGCCATGAATATTCATTGTCCACCATATTTCCCGGAGGTTTGGGCATATCACCTTTATCTGTGAGCACAACGCGCTTTGGACCAAGCGCGCCCATGTGAAGCCATACAGAAGAAGATCCCGGACCTCCATTGAATGCATAAGTGATTGGTCTTTTTTCCGATGGCATATCTGAACGTACATAAGCAACATAAAACATGGTTGCTTTCACAGCTCCATTATCATCGGTGATATTCATGAAGCCCGTCGTAGCAGTATACGGAATGGATTTTCCTTTGATGGTCACCGTGCCTTTCGTGATGATAGGCGTTTGTGAAAATTCCTGAGCGGGAGCTTTTTCAGGGGTCGTTTTTTTTTCGTCTTTTGCTTCTGCGTCTGACATGCACATCATTCCCATAACAATGAATAATCCGAGTAATCGAAGGATCATGATATCCTCTTAATTTGAAAAGTCATAAAAAGCAAAAAATACAGCAGCAAGTATAAGCATAAATGCAACTGCTGTATTCCATTTTATCGTTTCACCGAGATGAAACACTGCAAAGAAAGCAAATATCAATAAAGTGATTGCCTCTTGCATAATTTTCAATTGTGAAGCCGAATATACGGTATATCCCATGCGATTTGCAGGAACCATGAGGATATATTCAAAAAGGGCAATGCTCCAACTCATGAGAATGGCACGCCAAATCGGTAATTCAGGATCTTTTAGATGTCCATACCAAGCATATGTCATAAAGAAATTGCTAAGTATCAGCATAATTGGCGTGAGCCATGCAATAGTCATCTCAATTCTCTCTGTAAACAGTAGTGGTATTCGCCTGTGCTGTGGGCAATATTAGGATATCGCCAAGAGTTACGTGACTTGGTCTATTGACAGAAAAGAGAATCACCTCGGCAATATCATCGGCGGTCAATGGCTGCATTCCTGCATAGACTTGCTTTGCACGTTGCTCATCACCGCTAAAACGAACAATGGAGAATTCGGTTTCCACCATTCCTGGATCCACATTCATCACTCTTATGCCTGACCCATTGACATCAATGCGCATAGCTTCGGACAAAGTACGAGCTGCTGATTTTGTTGCACAATACACATTACCCAATGGATATGTTTCTCTGCCTGCGATGGATGCGATATTGACAATGCTTCCTTTTTTGCGCACAATCATTCCGGGTAGAATCACTCTTGACACATAGAGTAAACCTTTCACATTTGTATCAATCATTTCTTCCCATTGATCGATGTCACCATCTTGTATTTTGGAAAGACCTCTCGATAAACCTGCATTATTGATGAGCGTATCAATATTCTTCCATTCTTCCGGCAATGATTGCAGTGCTTGTTC
>JALRFC010000300.1 GCA_023253875.1 Candidatus Kapaibacterium sp. | reverse complement strand
TCATCACCGAAAAATTACTATCTAGTTTCAATAGTGAATGTTTGCAACGGGCAATATATCCTTCCCTGAATTGAAGTATAGCCAAAATTGAGTCGTTCAACTGTTTTTGAATAGTCCATGATTCACCTGCATCATTCGAAGTAGCAATTTGTCCTCTGTCATTACATGCAACTAAAGAGGACTTCTTTTGAATCACATTAATGATTTCTCCCCCGGGAAATACCCTCTTTTGTTTCCAGCTCTGTTCAGCATCAGTACTCATCAATAGAGACCCAAAATCCGCATAGGCAATCACTATTGAATCATTGGCCATTACACCTTTGAAGTTTAGAATCAGAGGTGTTATTTCGATGGAGCCAGAGCGAACTTCAATAGAATCAAATACTGTAAAAACAATAACAAAGAGTAAACTCAATGCCCTCATGAATGCACCTATTTTTTTATGTAAAAACCGAACCCTTATTCCCCCAACAACATAAAAAAAAAACATATACAAACAAAATGTATATGTTGATTTTCTACCCTTGCACCCTCTTCACCATCTTCCAGGAAATATCTGATTCTTTCGACTGTTGAGAGATCGTGCTTCCGCGCATTTTCGCGCATAGAACGGATACTGATGTGCGCATGATTTCGGGTTCAATATGTTCGCCTTTTATGCGCTTTGCTTGCAGACTTGGCGTTTCTTTTCCTGATTCATCCACGGAAACGAAGCGTTCCTGAATTTCATAGACATGTCCATTCGGTGCGATGAATATATCACCGGGCAATGGATCCGAAAGTGGATTTCTCATCATTGAAGGGCCTTTTTCAAGAAGTTCTGAAACTTCTCTGTATCAGGTGTATAGCCAGTTTGATCAATCGCTTTGCCATCGGGAGTGAGAATCACATAGAGTGGCAATTCCGCGGATTGATATTGTTCCTGCATCATGCGTTCATTTGCTTTATCTTCAGGACGATTGCGATCGGTGTATAAACGCACTTTGATCATCTTACCCATAAGCTCGGAAATCTGCGGACGCGGGAATACATTCTTTTCCATCTTTCTGCAATTGGTACAAGTCACGCCCGTGAAATCAATGAAGATTGGTTGATTCTTTTCCTTCGCCAATTTCAATGCGGCTTGATAATCTTCCGTCCATTCCTCTTCTTCGGATTTTGCGGAACCACCAATTGAGGCGGTTGCAGCGGGGACTGTTGAATCCGAATAAATGAATGCTTCGAATTCACCCACGGGACGACCAAAAATTCCTTGCAATAAATAGAAGGAAACAGTCGCAAACATCAAGGCCCACACCACGCGCATTGCACCAAGATTCTGAACGGGAGAATCAAGTTTCATGCGGAAAAGACCCAAAATATAGAGCATGCTGAGAATACTGCAACCAACCCAGAATGCAAGAATGAGTTCGCGTGAGAATAAGCCCAATTCCCATGTTGCATCGGTTCTGCTGAGATAACTCAATGCGAGCGCAAGTTCGAGGAAACCAAGAACCACTTTCACATTATTCATCCAAGTACCGGCTTTGGGTAATTTATTGAGTCTGGAAGGAAAGAGTGCAAGCAAGAAAAACGGCAAAGCAAATGCCGTTGAGAATCCAAGCATACCGAGCATTGGATAGAATAAATCTCCTTCGCCTCCCTTCACCGCGCTTGCGGCCTCACCGAATGCGGCGGCAACAAAACCAAGCGTACATGTGAATGAAGTGATGGAAAATGTGATGCCCATGAGCAATACACTGCCAAAACTATTTCCTTTCGAGGATGCCGAATTGAGTTTATTGAGCAAACTCGGCGGTAGCATGATTTCAAATGCACCGAAGAGATTGAATGCGAATACAATGAATATCGTTGCGAGGAATAAATTCATCAATGGATCATTCGCAAAATTTCTGATGCCGGCGGCATTGGAGAGAAGTGCAAATAATAGACCCAAAATGGTGAATGTCGCGATAATACCAGTTGCAAAGACCATCGAATCAACCACGCTTCTCGCGCTCGGTTTTTCAGAACGCTTGGTGAAGAATGAAACCGTGATTGGAATCATCGGATAGACACATGGCGTGGTGAGCGCGGCAAAACCGGCAAGAATGGCGGCCCAAATAAATGAGAATACGCCTTCATTCTTGGCATCATTATATTCTTGCTGAGATTCAGAAACCTTGGCTTCAGTAACCTTTGTTTCACCCTTTTTCGGTTTCGGAGTTTTCGCTTGTTCAGACTGTGTCACGGCGGTAGAATCTACTGCAATAAGCGCAGTATCTG
>JALRFC010000002.1 GCA_023253875.1 Candidatus Kapaibacterium sp. | reverse complement strand
TGTTCCACCCTGAGCATGGAGAATATTTGGAAAATACGCCATTAATATAAAAAAGAATGGCAGTATCATTCGATATCTTATCGAGGTGTATACAGAGGTATATTTGGGTTTACTTTTCATGGTCACGAAAATACATGTTTTCATGGAAGAATATCGCTCTTTTGATTGAACATTGTATCAATGATGTAGTATTTGTTCAATCATCAGAGTAAAATGGCAATTCCTTGAAAATCATATTGTTAGTTTTGACTGAATATGACTCGAGACAGAGAATATCGATAAAAATCCGTATTTTCGCGCAAGCAATTTTGCATATTTACCGATTGATTAGCAAGCCATGGCAAAACCATAAGTATTCTATTTGTTACAAGCGAAGTCTATCCATTTGCAAAAACCGGTGGACTCGCGGATGTTTCCTATTCTTTACCATTGGCTTTGAGGGAATTGGGACATGATATTCGAGTCATGGCACCCAAATATGGATCTATCAGTGAGCGTAAGAATCGTATTCATGAAATCAATCGTTTGCGAGACATTCCGATTCCAATTGGTGATACTGAATCTTATGCAACAGTAAAATCTTCTTCGATCAATAATCCGCGCTCCAAAGTTCAAGCATATATCACAACGAATTCAAATTATTTTGATGCGAAAAAAGGGTTTTATGCCGATCCTGCTACCGGATTGGATTATGCAGACAATGATGAGCGCTTTGTGTTTTTTGGTCATTCTGTTATTCAAACATGCATGCTCTTAGGTTGGGTTCCTGATATCATTCATTGTAATGATTGGCAAACCGGCATTTTACCTGCATTGATCAGACTTAAACACAATGATTTATTTGCCAAAACTAAAATCATTTATACGATTCACAATTTTGGACTTCAGGGTGATTTTCCGATGAAATCACTCACAAAGACCGGTTTTTCTGCTTCGGATTCTGATGCTCTTTCCCATAAAAAGAAAGTGAATTTCATGAAAGCCGGGATCCATTTTTCCGATTGCATCACAACTGTATCGCCAACCTATGCGAAGGAAGTGCTCGCAGATCAAAAACTCAGTAATGGATTAAGTGATGTATTAAAGTCGAAGCCGGATCGTATGGTTGGTATTGCTCATGGTGTGGACTTGAATACATGGAATCCTAAGATAGATACTTATCTCACCAAGAATTATGATAAATCATCGATTGAGAATAAAGCTCCAAATAAGGAAACTGTTCTTGATCGATTTGATCTCCCTGTTCATACTGATAGAAGAGTCCCGCTCATCGCAATGGTTACTCGCATCATAGATCAAAAAGGTATTCAATTGATTCTTGATGCTGAGAAAGAATTGTTTTCAAAGGATATACAATTCATTATGCTTGGTGAGGGTGATCATTCATTGTATCCCAAGCTAGAAGCATTAGCTAAAAAATATCCTGAAAAATTCGCGCTTCGCATTCAATTTGATGATGAATTAGCTCATTTGATGGAAGCCGGTGCAGATATGTTTCTTATGCCATCAAAGTATGAGCCTTGCGGACTCAATCAACAATATTCTTTGGTTTATGGAACAGTACCTATCGTTCGCTCGACAGGTGGACTTGCGGATACAGTAACAGATTATGATGCAAAGACTGCAGAGGGAACAGGATTCGTATTCAAGGATTATACTGCAAAGTCAATGATGTCAGCAATCGAAAAAGCCATCAAGTTATATACTAAAGAAGATACTTGGAATGCATTGGTATTGAATGGCATGAATGAAGACCGCTCATGGGGTCGTGCTGCAAGACAATATAGCGAACTCTATCGCGCACTCATGAAAGATACTTTGTGATGAAAGTGAAGCAAATTTCTTTATTGAATATCCTGCGAATCACCTTGCCATTGTGGGCCTTGAGTTTGATCATCTCTATGTCCGGATGCAATGAGCAAAGCCCTATTGCCGGTGGTGCAATCTTTGATGATACAATCAATGTGAATGTCATCAGCTCTGATTCCATTCCCATGTTCATTGGTACAAATGCCTCAAGTTTGAAACCTTCCGCTTCTTATGCAGCTGATCTATTCCTGGGATCTGCTCGAGGATATACTTCTTCCATTCTCGCTCGTTTTGGCAATGTACCGGATTCACTTCCAGATGCTGAGATCATTTCGGCAACATTGATTCTTCAGCCAAAACGCTATGCACTAGGAGATTCGCTCTCCAATCGAATTGCATTGGATGTATTTTCCATCAATAAGCCATGGACACCAAGAGCAACCATAGACTCCTTTCTACAAGCCGGATTCTTGGATGTGAATGCCATGGGAACATTTGATGGCTCTATCGCACTCCGTGATACCATGCCTGAAATTACCATCACTATTGCACAATCTCTCGTCAAGTCTTGGTTCATATTGAGAAATAAAGCAAAAAATGATTCAACCATTAATACTGAATCAGCATATGGACTTGCATTAAAACCCAAAAGCGGTTCATCAGTCATAAGAGCATTTGCTAGAAATACCATTTCGACACCCGATAATCCTCCGGTAAGAATCAGAGTTGCTTATAAAAAAACTGGTAGCTCAACCATTGATACAATGGTCTTGGAGTCCGCATATGATGCAACCTTTACCACAGAACCGAATATCACATCGGACAAAATAGTGCTGAATTATGGTACCGGTACTTTTTCAAATCTTGATATTTCCTTGAAAGATTTGCCGACAGGCATTGCAATTCATGGCGCTGTACTGACACTTATGCTTGATAGTATCGAGACAATTCGTGGTAATCAATTTAGAGATAGTGTGATTTCTTCGCAATTCATAGATTCACTCGCAGGAAATCTAGTTCGTGAATTTACCGGATTTTCAAAAAGTGGTTCGGTGAACTATGAGTTTCCAATTGTCAATGGCATGGTGGAGTCTTTACTCAGAAATACCAAAACCGGTTCTTTGAAGATTCTACCTTATATTCTGAGAGATAGAACACGCCTCGATAGAATGGTGTTTTTTGGTCCGAAAGACCCCGATCCAAAGAAAAGACCCTCATTGCGGATCATCTATTCCACACGTCCAAAACCGTGATGCAAAGCACTATTGAATTCCTCAAATTCAGTATTGCATCACGATTGCTCAATTTCCTATCTTGTTTGCATGATTTTGTTTTTTGATCATGCTTCATAGTTTATTCCCTGCAGGTGACTTATGTTTATTGTGATATTATTGACCCTTTTTTCCATTGATGTATATGCGCAAAACAATGAGCAACACATCATTCAAGGAATGAAGTTTCGTCATATCGGTCCATTCAGAGGGGGAAGATCTCTTGCTTGCACAGGAGTCAAAGGAGATAGAAATACATACTATTTCGGCGCTACGGGTGGCGGTGTATGGAAAACCGAAGATGCAGGTGAATCATGGAATTCCATTTCAGATACGAGCTTCATGGCCTCTTCTATCGGTGCCATTGCAATTGCACCATCAGATCCTTCCATGATCTATGTGGGAACAGGTGAATGTGATATTCGAGGTAATATTTCTTTTGGAGAAGGAGTCTATCGTACCTTAGATGCCGGAAAAACATGGAAACAAATTACTCCAAAAAGCTTCGGTAATATCGCCAAGATTGCAATTCATCCACAGAATCCCGATGAAGTATTGATTGCATCCATGGGAAGAATTTTCGGAACCAATTCAGAGCGTGGAATCTATAAAACAACAAATGGTGGTAGTAATTGGACATTGGTTTTGGAAAGACCCGGTGCACTTGGTGATTCAACAGGAGCAATAGATATTCAGCGCGATCCATTGAATCCACGTATTCTCTATGCCTCACTCTGGCAAGCTTCAAGAAATGCATATAGTATGTCGAGTGGTGGTGCAGGATGTGGCATATTTCAATCCACAGATGGTGGTGATACATGGAAAGAACTTTCAAAAAATCCAGGATTACCAAAGGGAATTCTAGGAAAAATTCGGATTGCTTGTTCTCCTGCAAAACGTGATAGAGTTTGGGCGATGATAGAACATGAACATGGTGGATTATTCAGAAGTGATGATGCCGGAAGATCTTGGAGCAAAGTATCTGAGGACAGAAATATTCGTCAAAGACCATGGTATTTTTCACATATCATTGCAGATCCACAAGATGCAGATGGAATCTATGCATTGAATGTGGGCATCTTCAAAAGTACAGATGGCGGAAGAACATTTTCCGGCATGAGAACCATGCATGGTGATCATCATGATATGTGGATTGATCCGGAGGATTCGCAACGCTTGATCATATCTGATGATGGAGGTGCATTTATATCCAATACAGGTGGAAAAACATATTCTGATATTGATATCCCGACTGCACAGTTTTATCATGTGACCACAGATAATCATATTCCATATCGAGTATATGGATGTCAGCAAGACAATAGCTCGATTGGTATTGCATCACGCACCTTCGGCTGGTCCATTGATAAATCGGATTGGTTCATCGCCGCCGGTGGGGAATCAGGATATATTGCTGTCGATCCTAAAGATAATGATATCATCTATGGCGGAAATTATGGAGGCTTCCTCTCTAGATTGAATCGAAAGAATATGCAAGATCAAGATGTAAGCGTATATCCAGAAAATGTTGTCGGCAGTGCCGCCGCAAATCATCAATATCGTTTTCAATGGACATATCCCATTGTCTTTTCCAAGCATGATGATAAAGTCTTATACACTTGTGGCAATCATGTCTTCAAATCCACAAATGATGGACATGCTTGGGAAATGATCAGTGATGATCTCACGACAAAAGATTCAACCAAGATGCAAGCATCCGGTGGCATGATCACAAAAGATAATACAGGTGTTGAAACACATTGTACGATTTTCGCATTTAGTGAATCTCCCCTCAATAAGAATATTCTTTGGGCAGGAACAGATGATGGTTTGGTACATGTCACAAAAGATGGCGGAAAGACATGGAATAATGTCACACCAAAAGAATTGCCAAATGGAGGCAAACCTGCATTGATCAGTATCATTGATGCCGGACATTTTAATGAAGGTACTGCCTATATCGCCGCAACGCGTTATAAATCAGCCGATGATGCCAAACCATATTTGTTAAAAACAACCAATTATGGCCAATCCTGGGAAATGATCAATAAAGGTATTCCCGATATCGCCTATACGCGTGTGATTCGTGAAGATCCCAAACAACAAGGATTGCTCTTTGCAGGAACTGAAATCGGACTCTATATTTCCACAGATAATGGATCTTCATGGACTTCCATGCAGAATAATCTCCCCCGAAGTCCAATCCATGATTTGGTGATCCATGAAAGAGAAGGTGATCTTGTGATTGCAACACATGGTCGCTCATTTTGGATTTTGGATGATATCACTCCATTGAGAAGTCTTGCTTCAACAAAAAGCAATTCAACTTTTACATTATTCAAACCACGTACCAGTTGGCGAATGGATGGTGGCTCTTGGTATAGCCCAACCATGCAAACAGGAGAAAATCTACCAAATGGAGTATTAGTGTATTATCATTGGAATGGCTCAACAAGTGGACCAATCACAATGGAATTTCGAGATCAAAGAGACTCAGTGTTGAGAACATTTTCTTCAGATAAAGATATGAAAGGTGAGAAAGCTATCACTGAATCAATCTATCATACAGAGTCCGGAAAAGAAGTGAAAAATGCCGCATTGACTTTAGATAAAGGATTGAATCGCTTTTTCTGGGACATGCATATTGCCCCTGCGCTTGAATCTCCTGTTGTGATGTGGGGTGCTTCAACAAGAGGCCCGAAAGTCATTCCCGGAACCTATACTGTTGTATTGAAGAAATCTGATTCCATTATTGCCAAACAACAATTCGAGATTGCTTCAGCGATAGGTGCTAAGACAGAAGATTTAACATTGCAATTTGATTTACATGCATCAGTAAATGCAAAGGTGACTGAAACACATAAAACCGTTAATCGAATGAGAAATATGAAAGATGTGATTTCCCAAGCGATTGCAAAGATGAAGAAGGAAGTAAAAGACACGATGATTACTAAAGACATCATCAAGCTTGGAACATTGATCACTGATTCATTGAATGCAATTGAACAAAGACTTGTACAGAATAAAGCGAAGGCAGGACAAGATCTCTTGAATCATCCGATGAAATTAAATAATAAGCTATCTGCTTTGACTTCCACGATTGCATCAGCTGATGCCAAGCCAACAGAACAAACATATCTTGCGGTAAAAAAAATCACCGCATTGATTCAAAAAGAACTCGATGCGGTGAAAGCAATGGAACTCATCGAAATAAAGAGATTCAATGAGCAATATGTGAATCTGAAATTACCTATCATCAGTAATGAATAATCACTCTTTGATGAATCGCATGATCGCATTGATTTGATCAAATCGTACAAGATACAGACCGGCGGGAATTCCTGATATATTCAATGGAATTCCCGTTTTGCCTTTTAAGATTTCCTCTCCTGTCATTGAATATACGCTGAATGCAACTTGTGTATTGCTTGAAATCAAGAGCATGTCATCAACGGGATTCGGCATCAGTTTGATTGCATCAATTTCTTCTTGTATATCGCTTGATGCTTTTTTGGAAAACGTTAGTTTTTTTCGTTCTGTCCAGGGTCCCCAACCAATTCGATTCTCAGCTCTTACTTGCATATACCAGATGGAATCTGCACCGGGAATGGTTGATGGTAAAGAAATGGAAGGTATGATTCCTGCATTTACTGTATCTGCTTTTGGAACGAAATTTTCATTGATGGAGAAACGTACTTGTGAATTGCTGATACTATCTTCTGCTTTTGCACTCCATGAAATCACGAGTACGGGTTTTTCTCCTTCGAGATATTGAATGACTGTATCGGATTTTGGTTGTAATAATGTGATGATGGGTAGATTTCCTGTATTGACTTCTCTGAAAGTAATAGCAATGATTTCAGACCATGCGCTCCAGCCAGAAGTATTTCCTATTCGACTTTGCATATACCAGATGGAGTCGGCTCCCGGAACGGAACCGGGAACATGATTGGTCTTTAGATTCAAGATATCAATCGTATCCGCTTTCGAAAATGTTCGACTATTTGAGAAGCGAGCTTGTGCCAGATTGATATTTTGTGCGCTATTCCATTGTGTGTGTATGGTTAATTGCGGCGTCATTCCTTTCTCATACACGATCAATGTATCTCTCATTGGAAATGAAGATATGAGATATGGTAATTGAGGTATGATTGATTTTCCGAATCGTAATCCATTGCCTACTGTTCCGATATATAATTCCCATGGCGCTTTGGGATTATATGCAATGCTCTTTGAAGCTCGAGCCGGAAAAACATTCGCCAACTCAGCACTTGTGGGATTGGATGCCTGAGCATTTTGTGAAAAATATAATCCATGCGTTTCTGTGGCGACATACATTTGACCATTTTGAGCGGGATTGATGGCGCATGTATTCACTCTTCCTGCATTTCCATTCCCAAATGCTAATGTTACGATTCGGGTCCAATTCCTTCCACGATTTGTCGTGCGATACACTCCTCCCGAATTATCATTTGCATTTGTTGGATCGCTCCAAGTAGAGACAAGCCATGTATTTCGATATGGATCATGTGGATCAATTGTTATGGATGTAGTCCATGTTTTCATGGCATCTATGGAATGATCTGTCCATGTTGTTCCACCATCAAGTGATGAAAATACTCCGGCACTTTGTGTAAGTACTGTCCCATTTCTTCTCGCTGTGAAACTTGCGATGAGCGTTCCATCTTTCAATACTTTGATCGTATGGGGATGACCTTCAGTCCGAGGAGGATTCGCAAGAGATTTCCAAGTGCCGCCACCCGAAATTGCAGTATTAACGAGGATGCCTCCATTAGTGGAATGTGCAAGACCAGCATAGAGTTTTTCGGGATTCTGTGGATCAATGCACAAACTTGTTATGGGAGAGGGGAATTCTTGGAATATAGACCATGTATTTCCCTTATCGGAAGACTGTAAAATAGCGCTTGGAGCCGCATTGATGATGAGATCCGTGACTTTTCCAATTGAATACATATTCGAAAGGGAAGAGACAGCCGCATACAGTATCTCACCGGATTGCTCAAATGCATAGCATGTCGAAAATCTGCTTGGAATTGTGATCTTTTTCCATGAAATGCCATTATCACTTGATCTGATAATTCCGCCACCATCAATACCTGCTAATACTATAGTAGAATCTGCATGGAGTATGTGATGAACAGTAGTATTTTCCAAGCCATTGGTTTGATAGGTGGAACTCGAGGGGATTTGTGTATTCTGGGGATGTTCATCCGCTGTTCGAAGATAGGCCTGTTTCCATGAGTCACCACCATTTGTGCTAATATGCAAAGAGGCATAATCACCAAATGCTATAATCTGAGGATTCTTCGAGGAGAGTGAAAATGTCATGGGAGTTCCTGCATAAGTCCAGTCCCAAGTACTTCCTGATCCTATCCAACCTGTCGCAATATTTGCATTATCGGTGGTTTTGAAAATTGAAGCGAACGTATTTCCACCATTGGTGGATCGCAAGATGACCGGCTCATTTGCAGTATTTGTTCCTGCAAGATAGATTCTTGTGGGATCATTCATTGCCATGCTGAGATGAGTAGGTAGCATTGTGCTTGGCAATGTACTTTTACGTGAAATCCAATCTCCGGATTGTCCATTGATCACATCCATCACATAGAGATCATCATAAGCAGTGATTTCATCCGGTTCAATTCCCGGATAAAGCATTTCCATCGGACCGGTCAAGCAAGCCAAGCGATAGAGATTGCCACTTGTGCCATATGTGAATGAAATGATGCCGGTTTCTTTTGGAAATTCATAGAAGGAATCTTTGATGAATGTTAGTCCATCATCATCTGACGTATAGATGCCGGCTTGCGTCGCAATCATGATATATGTTCCGTCAAACAATACACCGGCCACATAGCATCCATCAGCGCCATCCGTGATTTCACTGACTGCAATGGTCCAATTCGCACCTCCATCAGATGAAAAATAGACATCCGTATAATCAGAAACAATCAGCCTATTTGTTGATGCGGGATCAGCATGAATATAATATGCACCACCAAAGGTTGGATCATTGATTGGATTCCAACTTCTTCCTCCATCATTTGAACGAATGGGAATATAGTCACCATCCTTCTCGGAAATCGCATAGAGAATTTGTGAACTTGAAGTGAATGTCACATTACCTGCAGTACTTCCACCGGCAATTGTTGCATGAGGATATGCATTCCAAGATATGCCGAGATCTGTACTCATAAACATCTGGGATGCAGATCCTGATACACGTAATGTATATGGCATCGTTGGGGCAATGGACAATGAATGGAATGTTGCTCCACCACCCATTCCTCTTGATTCAAATCGCGTTGGCTGCGCAATTGCCGATATGGAATATAAGAAACATAGCGTGAAGAAGTATAGGAATACATTCATGACAAGGACCAGAAATTGATGGAATATCTGCTGCAATAACACTGCAAAATACGATTAGTCACAGGTTCATTCAAAACACTTGATATTTCATTGTATTCGTAAAGATTATCTTTGCGAGAATGATGCTTTGAAGTGAATTGCATCTTAGAAACTCAATGAATTGGAATCAAAGATTACCTAGGAATACTGATATCTTCAATATATCAAAGAAGGATGATTTCCTTTTCTTGAAGTGGTTTGAGACTGGCTCCGATTGCGGGTGGGAAGACATGTGCAGCTTTATTGCATAAAGCAATATCACTAATGCCAAGTGAAGTTGTAGAGAGGAGACCACGGAATGCATTGAATCGCATAGTTTCAATGGTCACTGAGAGTGAAAGTGCATCAAGCAAATCTTTGCGTAATCCTTCACCATATAATAATGCCAAATCAGGAGAAGGAAGATATTGTGGAAGGACAGAAGTCAATATTTTTCCGCATACCGAACCAAAATCCTCATCTTCGGGTATTCCATATAAGGAATAAAACGCCAGATTGCCCTCGCTCAGTACACTTACATCAATGAATCGTTCTTGAACCCCAAGGATGGCGATGGTTTTTTTCGCGAATTCTGGATAATTCATCATGCATGCAGAATGCGCAGAAAATTGACTGTTTTGTGTGAATTTCACGGGTACTCTAAACGCGGAAAAACACTGCTTACACATAGTAATCAAAGACAGATCCGTCATGATTGCAAGCATATGCTTCGAACCATCTTCCGTTGCATGACCGGGAATGAGCATGATAGAAAAATCATCGGCTGTTTTATCCGGTTCTACTTGTTGAATTTCCTCATTCAATAATGCTTTGATCTCGGCTTTGCGAGTAATATCCGCATTGGGTACCTGATAGATATACACTTTCTCAATCGGTATGCTGAAATTCACCATTTGAACCATGCCAAAATATGGTGCCAAATCCTTGCTGATGATTTGAGCAAGCATTGGTACATCATCTTCACTGCGAAGAGTCTGTGGAAATGCATTCACATGCAATACTTCCATTCCTTCTCTCGCCGTATTGAGAAGTGTAATATAAGTGCGTTCAGAACCAAAATAGACCGAGAGCGTTGTATTCATGGTCATTCAGAAGAAGTATTGAACTGTTGTTTGCGAAAATACAGATAAAAAGGTATTCCCAATGCGACAAGCACCAATCCGAAAACGGAATTGATGATGGGCATGGTCCCTGCCATATACATCGCTATATCATTGTAAACAGTGTACACAACAAATCCAATGGCAAATAGGACAAAAATGGCCGGTACAAATGGATAGCCCCATACTTTATATGGTCTGGGATGATCTGGCATGTTCTTTCGTAAAATAAAGACACCGAATGCGCCCATGGCATAAAATATCCATGAAACAAAAATCAACATATCGGTCAATGTATCGAATGTACCACTGAAGACCAGTAATGATGACCAAATGCCTTGAATGATCAATGCATTGCCGGGGGTTTTGAAAGTAGGGTGAATATCACCAATAGACTTGAAAAACAATCCTTGTTTGGCCATCGCATAATATACTCTTGAACTCACGAGTATTGTTCCATTCGAAGCACCAAATGTAGAAATCATGATTGCAATAGCAATGAATCCAGTTGCAAATGATGCCAATGCAGGATTGATGGAAGAGAAAATACCTTTTACAACATCAACTGCAACCAGAGAAGATTGTGACATTGCATCAACAGGAAGAATATAGAGATAGGCAAGATTAATGAGCACATAAACTGAGATGATAATCATCATTCCAAGAAATAGTCCTTTGGGAATGGTCTTGGATGGATTCTTCACTTCACCGGCAATATAGGTGATATTATTCCAGCCATCATATGCCCAAAATGCTCCCGATAAAGCCATGACAATTGCGGATATCAAAGCCCAATCTTGTGGTACTGCACTTTGACCTTGATGAAGTATTATGTCTTGAGAGAAATTGGCGAAACTTCCATTCCCTATCATAAATGCCATACCAACGATAAAAAGTAAAGCTAGTACTTTGAGTGATGTGAACATGACTTGTACAGTTCCACCAAGAGCCACACCACGATAATTAATGATGGTCAAAACAAGAATGGCAATGATGGTAAGGATTTTTGTCCCAAAATCTTTCAAAGGAAATATCGAACCAATGAAAGGTACATGTATGGTCAATGCTTCAAGATCCGGAGATAATCGCGGAAGTGGATAGATTGAATGGACTGAATCAGCAAAGATGAATGTTATGGATGCTATGGATGCAGTTTGCACTACGCTGAACATTGACCATCCATATAAATAGGCAGTAAACTCTCCATACATCATGCGGAAAAATTCATATTGTCCGCCTGTTTTCGGTATCATCCCTGCAATTTCTGCATTGGTTAATGCCCCGAATAATGTCAGAATACCGGCCAATACCCAAATGCCGATCAATAATTCAGGCGAACCTAGCTGCGAGGCCATGCTTGCCGGTTTCTTGAATATTCCACTACCAATCACACCTCCAACAACGATAGAGACAGTTGTGATGAGTCCTAATGTTGGAGTGAAATCTTTGTGATTCTGCATATTCACCCTCTATGTTTGGGTTTGATGATTGCCATTGTTGTAGTTGCATGTGCAATCAATTCTTCATCGCCATGCTCATTAATACAATAGACATGCGCTTCGCAAAAATGCATGGTTCTGCCTTGTTTCATCACCGAGCCGACAGCTCTGAGTAATATGCCTTTTGCGGGTCGAAGATAACTGACCTTTATCTCTGCCGTTACAGTATGTTCATCGGGTCCGACCAATGTAAATCCTGCAAAACCTGCCGCAATATCAGCGATGGTGGCAGTCACTCCCCCATGTACAAGGCCGATTTGTTGTTGATGCATGAGTTGCAATGGGATTTCAGCAATGACTTTTCCAAGTTCAATTGATGTCAAACTCGCACCAATCGCTTTCATGAATTCTTGTTTTTCAAGATGCGCTATAATTGTTTCACGAAATGCAGGATTATATGTCTTGAGCATATTCATCATCTTAGCGGATGTCTTTGATATAAGGTCCTACATCATCATGTAAGCCCATGGTGCTTTGTTTGTGAATATAGGCAACCACTTCATCAAATGAATTCGTGTCTTCATATACTTTTATTTGCCGATCGGCTCCGCTACCCATTTCCAAGATTTCATGAATGAATTCCAATTCTTTTCGAGAGCCAAGATCATCAACAACATCATCCACAAATTCCAGTAATTCACGAATCAGATCTCTTGTCGGTACTTCTTTTTGTTTTCCAAAGTCGATCAATTTTCCATCGAGTCCATATCGTACAGCACGCCATTTATTTTCAAGAATCAATGCTCTGGAATATCTTCTGAAACTGAGATTTTTTGTGTACAAAGTATAGAGTTTCTTTACGATTGCCTGACAAAGTGCAGCTATGGCTATGGTTTCTTCAATCCTCATGGGAATATCACAAATACGAATTTCAAGTGTTGGATATATCGGATGAGGTCTGATATCCCACCATATCTTCTTTGCATTATCAATACATCCGGTTTTCATGAGCATATCAACATAGGCTTGATATTCGGCATAACTTTGAAATTCATCGGGAAGATTGGTGCGAGGGAAATTTTCGAATACTTTGGAGCGATAGGATTTTAGACCTGTGACATGTCCTGTCCAAAAAGGGGAATTCGTCGAAATAGCGAGAATATGCGGTAGAAAATAGCGCATCTCATTCATGATCTGAATCTGAAGATTGCGATCTTCAATGCCAATATGAATATGCATGCCGAAAATCACAAGTGATCTGGCAAGCATCTGCATGTCTCGAATCAGGATTTGATAGCGTTCATCGGGATAAATTTCTTGATCTTCCCATTCTGCAAAAGGGTGAGTGCTTGCGGCACCAAGTAGCAAGCCATTCTGTCTGCACAATGCCCAGATGATCGAACGCATTTTGGTCAATTCTGTTTTTGCTTGTCCGATATTTGAACAGATGCTAGTTCCAATCTCAAGCATGCTCCCATGCATTTCTGGTTTGACATGTTCATGAAGAAGCAATTGACTTTTCTCGAGCAAACCAACATCTACATGAGATTTTAGATTGAATGTCAGTGGATCAATCACCATATATTCCTCTTCAATCCCCAAAGTAAATGAAGGAGAAATATCAGTGTCGAGCGAAATTGCGGGTCTGACCGCGGATTCGGGTACCATAAAGGTGTATCAGGAGAATTGTGGAAGACTGCGGTACAAATTACAAAGATTCTACGGCTTTCCATTCTTTGAAATCATTGCTCTTACTTCATGCCATGTTCTTTGATGGAAAATGATCGCATCGATGGAAGTCGCCATGATGTGAAGGCCACAATCAGTAATGTCATCGAACCTCCTGCTATGACAGATGGAATCAGACCTAGAAATCTTGCTGCCAATCCACTTTCAAAGGCACCGATTTCATTTGAAGCGCCAATAAAAATTCCATTCACAGCAGAAACTCTCCCTCGCATTTCATCTGGTGTGAGAAGCTGGGCAATACTACCTCTGATTACCATGCTGATATTATCGAAAGCGCCACTGGCTGCAAGTAAAATCAATGACACATAGTAATTCGTGCTGAGTGCAAATGCAATCATGCACATACCAAATCCTGCTACAGCCATGAGAAGTAATTTACCCGTTTTTCCAATGGGTGGATGATGAGCCAAATACATGCCCATGAACAGAGATCCAATGAATGGAGAGGCTCGAAGAATACCGAGTGCCTCAGGTCCAAGATGCAAAACATCTTTTGTGAATGCCGGTAAAAGAGCCAATGCACCACCAAATAATACGGCGAACATGTCGAGAGCCATTGCTCCCACAAGCACTTGATGGGAAAACACAAATGTTAAACCGGCTGTCAATTTATATCCAAGGGATTCATTGCTTGGTATATGCTCCGGCCTGATATATCGAACAAATGTGAAAGCGATGAGGGAACATGTAAGGAGAATGCAAACAGCGATATTGGCTGAAATCGGCCCCATAAATCCATACATCAAACCACCAATAGCGGGTCCTGAAACAGCCGCAAAATTGAAGAGATTCGCTGACCATGTGGCGGCATTATGATAAATCTCTTTTGGTACGATATCCGCCCAAAGAGCCTGAAGCGATGGTCCCATGAAGCCTCGTGACAAGCCCACACTGAATAAAGCAAAATAATAAGGTAGCGTTTCCAAACTCTTAGACGCTGTATTCAAATCAGACATGATTTGAAACAATAATCCAATTGATGCTAGAAATAGGAAAAATAATGCTCCCATCAATACATGCTTTCTGTTTTTGGTATCAGCAATGTAGCCTGAAAACATCGACGTAGTGATATATGGAATTGCCTCTGCCAAACCACTCAATCCAAGTGCAAGTGGATCACCTGTTTTGATATAGAGTAGCCAACCAATGGATACGGCTTGAATTTGAATACCTAGCGTAAGAAAAAGTCTGCCAAGCAAAATGCGACGAAAGGAAGGAATCCGCAAAGCGGCATAGGGATCATTGCTGTGAATATTCATTCGGCAAAACTACGGATTTTGTCAGCAGGAGAAATTCTCTTGAGATGAATCATAGATAATGAAAAAACATGTCGTTTTTTTGT
The DNA here is from genome assembly GCA_023253875.1 of Candidatus Kapaibacterium sp. GTDB lineage: Bacteria > Bacteroidota > Ignavibacteria > Kapaibacteriales > UBA961 > UBA961. Next base: position 8,845 of record JALRFC010000002.1, on the reverse strand, counting down.
AAAAAACAGCAAAATGAGTAGATAATGAGTAGAATCTAGGTCAGCCACACACTGTAAATTGTAGATGTTGATGATTTCAACAAATCATCGACTCTATTATCTTGCCGTATCAGGGGATGATCTCATTGGCTGGATCATGATATGGTAGGATAATACAGGATACAAGGGAGAATTCATGAATATTCCTATGGGGTTTCATGAATTCTCTTTTTTTATGCAATGATGGAGTCCCAAAGCGCAATTCGTGACTTCAAAGCGGCGATGATTGCATCATGTGCTTCTTGTTTTTTCACCTCAGTATCACAGAGCAATGTAACCATGCGAATGGCCAAATGTGAGTGATGATCTCCATCCACATCAATATGTCTTTGAACATAATACTTCAATCTTGGAGCGCTGAATGTACCTTCCTGATGCAGTGCATCTATAATGGACAAGAACATTCCTGGTATTAAGTCTTCTCTTCCATATGTAAATACACCGGCGATTGAATGAATTGCACCGGCTTCTATGATTGAAAATGTGTGATTGACAAATGTACGCGCGCCTTCAGGTGCATTGGATTCAATCAATGCTTGCGGTATTGGCATGCCATTTTGTATTAAGTGCAGGAATGTACGAATTGGAGTGAGATTGCAGTTGATTTCTTCCATTGCGAGTAGATACATCTCAAAATGTGACATAATAATGCCATCAGCATCAATATCGCATTCCTCGCCCAGTACGATTTCATTGATCAATTGGCGAATCTCTGGATCACCTTTGGGCATCCATGGTATATCAATACATGTTAGATTTCTTTGCAGTGACTTGAGTAGAGACATGAAGTCCCACACTGCAAACACATGTGTTTCCATAAATGTTCGTAAATCATCGCCTGTTTGTAGCGAAGTGTATAAATCATGATGAATGAGTTGTTGTCTAAGAGATTCGATATCAGGATGTGTCATGGTACTATGGAATATGTGGTAAGAATTGTCGTAGAACAATGCATGAATTTCAGATAGTTTCATCTTTCAAAAAAAGTGAGAAACTTTCAGAAGAAAATGTAAAAAATGGCATGAAAACGGATATGTAAATAGTGCATAATCACTCAACCTTTCTGCATAGTTCATACCATGAAAGATTTCCTTAGACAAATACAAATGGTGCCAATCAGCCAACTCGCTTCGAAGGTCTATCGAAGAGTCGCAAAAGAGGGAGGCGCATGGTTTGAAGCAATGAAAGATAAGAGGATATGCACATATGCTCCTGCTGAATATCATATTGAACAGCCACCAATCCTCAAGGCTCCGATTGGCGATGCCGTTTTTACACATGCTTTGTCCATAAAAGCATTGGCTGACAATCATGTGCAATCACTGTTTACAATTCTTGACAGTGGTTGGGTGAATATGTCCATTAAACGACAAGATCATCATGCTCGCTTGAAAGAATCTGTCACATCTTCAAATTATCCCGAATCAGCAAGAATTCTTGATATACTGCTTCACTCACCATATGGACTGAAGAGAGGCGGGGAGCTCTTGCATTATGTTCCGATTGATTGGCATTTGGATTGTAAATCAGGATATCGTTGGGACCCTCTCAGCCATTATAGTGAAATTACGTATGGAATGGTTCAAGGTTCCGATATCAAAGTTCCTTGGGAATTAGGCAGATTCACACATGCGCCGAATCTTGCTTATGCTGCTTTGCTAACAGAGCAAGAAGAGTCACCCATTCGAACAAAAGCATTTTATGCACATGTATTTCGCACCCATGTATTGGATTTCATCGCATATAATCCACCCAGATTTGGTGTACAATGGAAAAGTCCGATGGATTGTGGACTCCGCTTGCTCAATATGCTCATAGCATATGATGTATTCAGATCCATTGGAATAGAGTGGGATAGAGAATTTACTAGCATATTCAGACGCTCTCTGCATGAACATGTAATGCATATCATGGAGCATCCGGAATGGTCGCCCACAAGCAGAGGAAATCATTATCTATCAAATCTTTTGGGTATTGTTATTGGCTTGAAAGGTTTGCCATTGACAAATGAATATGCCGGTATGCTTCGTTTTGCTTTGGCTGAAGCAGTGGCTGAAGGGAAACAACAATTTTTGCAAGACGGACTCAACTTCGAAGCTTCATTGCCATATCACTGTTTATCCTCAGAATTACTCTCTATCATTCTAGCGATTTGTACCTCATTTTCAGAGGATGAAAGAGAGAAAATTTGCACAAGCCCGGTGCATTATCGTTCACTTTCTGCCTCGATCCAGCCGGCAACGCCATCTGAATATAAAAAAGCCCTATCTGAATTGAAGGCAATCATCAGAAAATCATATGATGTTCTTCAAGTGCTTGCAAGCGATGGAGTACATATACCAAATATCGGAGACAATGATAGCGGATTCACATTTCGCATGACTCCTTCAGGAACATGGATGGATGCAAGGGAGGCGCAATATCAATTTCAGAATTTGAATCCTGAATTTGAATTGCCTGATGTAAAAAGTATCTATCCCAGAAATAAAAATGATGAATCTTTTGAGTGGATCTCCGATACGCTTGATTGTAGACCTGTTCTTGGAATACTTGCCGGTGCATTGCAAATCTCGCTTCCTGAAATGCTCGAACATCACGGATCCATCGAATTTCAATTGATTGCATCAATAATCGATCCAGCATTTTCAATGTCCGGTACGCCGAATATTCCATTGCCATTCGGGGATGCCTATCCTCATATGCATATGTTTCCCGCATTTGGACTCTGGAGCATACAGCATGAACACTATGTAGCGATCATGCGTGCCGGTTCAATCGGGCAGAGAGGTAAAGGAGGTCATGCACATAATGATCAACTTTCCATGCTTCTCACTGTGGATGGTGAAGAAGTTTTCGGTGATCCCGGAACATTTTGGTATACTCCTTCTCCTCTCATGAGAAATATCGGAAGATCAGTCACGATGCACACGACGATGCTGATCCCGGGAAAAGAACAAAATACATGGATTGAAGGACCCGGAGATATCCTCTTTTGGATGAAACCCGATCAAGCAAAAGCCGATGGCATGTTTAATGACAAAACATGGAAAGGTGTGCATCATGCTTATGGCGAACCCCATATGCGATCATTGATTTTCACCGAGAAAAGCATCAAAGGACATGATCATTGTAGTCTTGAAATGCGAAAAATCGTACAATTTCACTGTGTGCCGGGTATACAAGTACATCAAGAAAAATCAGGAACTGTGCACTTGAAGAGTCCACTAGGTAGAACATTGTCTCTCCATTCTTTATCAGGTTTTGCTTGGGAAATCATACCTGCAATTTATTCTAGAGCATATGGCAGAGTTGAGGAATCAACGCTTATACGCATGGAAGTGGATGCAAAAACACATGATATACACTGGGAAATCAAAATATGAAGATGAAGTTCCGGCAAAATCAAGTGCTTCAAATACAGATTGGGTATATTTGCAGAGTATTCGATCTTCACGTATAATATCTATGAACCGACTGCACATTCTTCTACTATTATTGTGTTTATATTCGATTCCTACTCGAATATCGGCTCAGGATATACCATTCCCGCGTTTCATTGTCAATAGTGATGCCTCGGATATAGACTCACTTTTACCTGATTCAACCCATATCGAAGCACATGTCTCAGGAATCATCACCGAAATAATCATCACGCAATCTTTCATCTATCAGGGTAGTTCAACACTTGAAGCTTCATTGCTCATGCCGATGCATCCATCTATCATGATTCATGGTGGAATGGTGAAAGTGGGAAATCAATCGTATAAAGCTGAGATGAAAGACAAAGAAAAAGTTCGTGAGATGTATGATGTGGCAAAAAAGAAATTGGATCCATTTTTCCTGAATTGGAATGATCCACATGCCTTTCAGATGCATGTATCGGGCATACAACCGGGTATGAGAGTGTCATATGAAATTCGTTATACCCAAACAATGAAGCCCATTTCAGGGTTATATCAATTGATTTTACCGAAACCTCATCGGCCCTATTATTTGAAAGTATTAGACTTTGTTCCATTATATCGTGACACTTTTTCAGATACCAGTTTTGCAGAAGTAAAGGAATATCCTGCAGGCAAATTCACTTCACATATTATCATTGCAAAGGGTGGAAGCATGTCGAATTGTACTGCAAAGGGATTTACATTGCAGGAACAAGAGCGTGCATTCGTGGGAAATTATTCTTCCAATTCTGCGGAATATCCTGAAGAACTTTCCGTTGAATATCAATTTGCAGAAGCAGAAACAGCTGCAAATGTGATGATCTATGAAGACAATAATGATAAGTTCTTCCTACTCACCCTTCATCCACCGGCACAAAAACAACGAAGAGACTCCACTCATTCTCATGAATATGTCATTCTCTGTGATTCATCCGCTCTTGAAACCGGAGCCGGAGCTGCATTTTGGACTTCATTCTCAAAGGGATTGTATCCGGGTGACAAAGTAAATATTCAGCATTTTGGAAATGAGAATATTCAGTTATCTGATACTTCACAATTTTGCACGAAAGATATGGTCTCACGTGCGCATGTATATTTTAATAGAGTGCAGGAAACTGAGGGACTCGAACCAATTGCTTTAATAGATCGCTTGACGAATATTCTTGCGCAGCCACAATCCGGAAATATGACAGCCAGAACGATTATCATTCTTTCCAATGGATTTGTTGATGCGGGACCGGATATTTTTGAACAAGTGAAAAAGCAATTATCAGATGCAAATATTTTTGCGATTGCAACCGGTAAGGAAAGCAATGAACGCTTTTTCGATGCACTCTCTCGTCTGACAATGTCTGAACCAATGTCATTGAAAGGAAATCCTTCGATCATGGAAGAGCAGGCTGAGAATATCGTAAGAATGCTTCAGCATCCGGCTCTTACAAAATTGAAGGTTGGTTTTGATGGATTTAATGCGATAGAACTCGAACCTGCGAGTTATCCTGATTTGTATTCTGAAAGACCGGTCATGATTTTTGGGAAATTCAAGGGAAAAGCAAAAGGTAGAATCGTTATCACAGGCATGATGGGTGATAAGGCATTTGCAAAAACACTTGATCTATCCTCAATACCTCAGTCCGCCTCAAATACTGCGCTCCCATATCTATGGGCAAAACAGAGAATTGCATTATTGATTGATTATAATGTTTATGAAAGAACCACACAACGCGTGAATGAAATCTCAAAACTCGGCAAGCGATATGGTGTGCAAACTCCATATACTGCATTTGGGATTTCCGGGAATGAATTGGGTAAGAAAAAAGTGATTCCTGCAATTATGTATCAACCTTTGAATCTAGCCATTGGTGGTACTTTGGTGACCAGTTCTTCAGGAATTCAATTGGCAAGAACAAATGAAGTAGAAGTGGAGGCCGCTTGTAATTATCAAGATGCTGGCGCGCATGATGAGGAGGGACTCATCAGTGTTGGGTCTGTAATGACTGAAAAAGTGATGGACAATGCCATATTGGATGCTTACAAGAATACAGTGGAACAACAACTTGCAGCCATGCTTTCATGCTATGCTGAAGCATTACCAAAGTATTTTCATTTGCAGGGTACAGTGCAAATTTTGGTGATATATGATGAGGATGGAAATGTCACGGAAATATCAATGGCAGATTCTGAATTGAATATTCCTGAAATTGATAATTGTCTTTTAAAAGCGGCACAGGCAATCAATTATCCAAAAACCATGGAAGGCATGGTTCAAATCTCATTCCTGCTTGAAGTGTTATAATTCCTTTTCAGCATTGATCTGTTGCAATGCTCTTGCTGGATTTTGTGACAAAAAAATACTCAAACCCTTCATGCCTCTTTCAATCATGGCATTTCTGCTTTCTAATTCATCTTGGGTAAAAGGAGCAAGCACATAATCAGCCATTTGACCCGGTCCGAATTTTTTATCAATCCCAAATCTGAATCGCCAAAATCCCGGACCAATATGTGATATCACCGAAGAAGTACCATTATGTCCACCATCGGATCCACCCTGTTTCAATTGCATCTTACCAACCGGAAAATTGTATTCATCAACAAGGATGATCACATGTTCTGTTGGAATTTTATAGTATCGAATAAACTCCCCGACTGCCTGGCCGGAATTATTCATATATGTTTCAGGAAGCATGAATGTTACTTTTTTTCCGTGTACAGAGCATTCACTTTCCTGCCAAGATCCACGACCTTTTTTAAATGATCCATTTTTTGATTTGATGAATGCTTCAGCGATCATCCATCCTATATTATGTCTCGTGGATTCATATCTATCCCCGGGATTTCCCAGTCCAACAATCAGCCAATGTGCCATTTAGACTTCACTGCTCCCTTCATTGTTTGCCGTCATGAACAAAAACAATGATGCGATGAGCCATCGTGCATCTTCAAGAACTTTTGCCCATCCAACTTTTGTAACCTCGGCTGCTGCTGCGGGAGAACTTTCGCCGAAACAACCGCAATCAATATTATATCCACGCGCAATTGCAGTAAGTATAGCAATGATGAATACGATGAGCATTCCTGAAATCAGGAATGCAGCAGCCTTTTCTTTGATTCTGAAAAGGAGCATGCCACCTGTTAATAATTCAACCCAAGGTAAAATCAAAGCCGGAAGATTCAATGCTTCATAGGGAAGAAGATGGAAATTGTTGATACTCTTGGCAAAGGCATCGGGGTGTGCAATTTTATCAATTGCAGCAGCAATGAAAATCGTTCCAATCAGCATTCTGGCCAATGCTCTGAGCTTGGGATCGGAAAAGGGCAGACCAATAAGTAAAGCAATGCCACAAATCAATTCAATCCAAGGTAGAGCAATGCCGAATAAAGCTATCGGCAGATTTGCCGTCATTGCAAAAACGGGAGGTTTCAGTTGTTCAGCACCTATTTTAACAATGCCGGCAAATGCAAAAGAAGATCCGACTATGAGTCGAATCATCAAAGGTCCGAAGCTCTGTAAGCGTTCCATAATGAAACCCAATGGTTGAATGAATGAGACAAAGTTCGCGAAAAATCAAGAATGCAACAAGAGGCTCATGGAATATACACCGCATTTGGCTAAGTTAAGTATATATGTATATCTCGGAGTATAACTATGAGTTCATTTCATTCGGATGAAATTGAATGTGCTGATCCACAAGATATTGCCTCAAACAAATTCATGGCAATCTGCTCCTATCTTGGGATTTTGGTGCTTATTCCATTGCTATTGGCAAAACAATCGACATTTGCGACATTTCATGCAAGACAAGGAGTGAATGTATTTTTACTCTATGTCTTGTCAAGCATTGTTAGTTATATCCCATTTCTTCCATTTGATGGAATGATAAGTGGAATAGCATATGTTGCCGCCATTGTTTTCTCTATTATCGGCATACTGAATGCCGCCAAAGGTAGAATGAAGAGATTACCCATCATCGGTGATATTCGATTTTTGTAGCAAAAAAAAAGGCGACCAGTGGTCGCCTTTTTCAATATCATGATATTGCTTTATTTGGGATCTACGACTGATGGTTTCACATTGCCATAGGCCACGATTTCAAGTGTTCCATAATCAGGATGATTTGTCTTCATCTTGACAACGCCATTGAAATATCCTTTGTCTTTAGGAGTAACTTTTGCAATCAATTCAACTTCGCCACCGCCAGGAATAGTAGTTGCCTTTGTAAGATTAAGAGTAATTCCAGCAACTGTTTCAAAGTCGGACAAAACGATGTCTTGAGTTGAAGTATTGCGAATTGACAATTTTGCTTCAGATTTTGCACCTACAGTCATCTCACCAAAAGAGAGATATTGCGTTGGCAAAATTTGAATTGGTCTAACAACATCAGCTTTCAAATACAGAACTTTGGTCGCATTTTGCGGATCATTACTTGTAATGGTGATGCTCTTGGTCATCAATCCGGAAGTTGCACCAAGTTTCAATGTTACTTCCATTGAACCAATTTCACCGGGATTAAGCTCTTTTTTGTCGAGAGGAGCTGTAGTACAACCGCAACCCGGACGTACATCAGTGATTTTCAATAATTCTGTACCTTCATTTTTGATCTTGATGGTTGCTTTCAAAGGATCATCTTTGGGCTTGACTTTACCCCAATCTTGGGTATCGCCACCAATGATGGTGATTTTTGGTTGTGCAATTGCAAATGTGCCTGCCGCAAATAATAAGGCAATGCAAGAATAAACAAAGCTTTTCATGTACACACCTGTCCTTGAACGGTGAATGGATATAAATTAAATAAGTGTTGCAAAAATACTGAAATTCCATAATCACAAGGCATTTCCATAGACAATCACATCCATGTCTGGCATATCGGGATGATCTGTTTTGCATTGGATGGAACCATTCCAATACCCTTTCTTATCTGGTTTTGCCTTTACGAGTACGGAAATCTGTGCACCTGGAGCTATCTTCTTCTTTTTCGCTTGAACCGTAACTCCTTTTGATGCAATGAATTGTGTAATTGTAATTGGTCTTTCCGTTGTGTTTTTTAGTATCATTGATGCCTCGGCACTGGTTCCTGCATATACCTGAGGAAATGCAATATATGGCTGAGGTAAGACTTGAATGGGGCGAATGATAAATGCTTTCAATGTAATTGCTTTTACAGGCACTTTGGGATCATTGCTGGTAATTGTCAATCCTTTGACCAATTCTCCAGCGTTGGACCCGGGAGTAAGTCCAACATGCACTGTTGCAATTTCACCCGGCTTCAAATATTTCTTGTCCAAAGGTGCTGTTGTACAGCCGCAACCGGGCTTGACATCAGCTATTTTCAGTGGTTGATTCCCAATATTCTTGAGTTTGAGAT
>JALRFC010000029.1 GCA_023253875.1 Candidatus Kapaibacterium sp. | reverse complement strand
GTGACCAGGACAGTCAACGTGTGCATAGTGACGATTTGCTGTTTCATACTCCACGTGAGCAGTATTAATGGTGATTCCACGTGCCTTCTCTTCTGGAGCATTATCAATTGAATCATACGAACGCTTTGCAGACAAGCCGGATTTGGCCAATGCCATTGTAATCGCTGCAGTGAGCGTCGTCTTACCATGGTCAACGTGGCCAATTGTGCCAATATTGACGTGGGGCTTCGACCTTTCAAATTTCTCTTTTGCCATAGTGCACCTAACGTGATAACTATATGTAATGAAAAAAATGCTTTTCGCTATGCTGTTAATACTGCTTTAGCGTCGTAGGCTCGTAGTGTGAGAAAATCATTGTATATGATCCTCTGCCTTGTGTCATCGATCTGAGTTTGGTCACATAACCAAACATCTCACTCAATGGTACTGAGGCTCTCACTCCTTGCGAGCTACCCTTTTGCGTAATCTCTTCGATCTTGCCTCTTCTGGAATTCAAGTCGGCTATTACTTCACCAACATAATCCATCGGAGCTATTGCTTCAACTGCGAATACCGGTTCCAACAATGTTGGATTAGCCAATCCAATGGCCTCTCTCACGGCATTTGCAACTGCAACTTTACAAGCAATATCAGTTGTCTCTCCTTCTCTTATGCCAACATCAGTGATTTCCACTGTTATATCCACGATTGGATATCCGGCAATTGGTCCTACACTCAACGATTCCTTTGCACTTATTTGCAATGCTTCAAGCAATTGCGGAGTCAGCTTTGGAAGATTCTCACCAAGCAATACTTGATTGCCTTGACCTGAATCCGATGAGCGCAATGAAACGCTCACCTTCGCATACTGATTCTTGTTTCCAATCTGTCTGTCAAATTCAACTTCAGCAGTTGAAGAACCAAGAACCGTTTCTCTGTAGGCTACCTGTGGTTTTCCAACTCTTGTTGGAACGCCAAACTCACGCTTGAGTCTATCAACGATTATATCCAAATGCAATTCGCCAACGCCACTGATAATGATTTGACCACTGTCTTGATCATTGTTGAACTGAAATGTAGGATCTTCATCCGCAAGTCTGGCTAATGCTTCTAACATCTTTGCCTGATCTGCCGTCGATTTAGCTTCTATCGACTGATTGATCACAGGTTCGAGAAAACTGATTTTTTCAAAGAGCACTTGTTTGTCTTGATGACACAATGTGTCACCTGTCTTTGTTAACTTCAACCCGGGTAAGGCAACAATTTCGCCAGCTTCACATGATGTTAATTCATCACGTTTATTTGCCTGCATTCGAAGTATTTTTTGAACTCTCTCACGCTTTCCGATTGCTGGATTATATACCATATCTCCAACTTTCAGTGTTCCGGAGTATACTCTTATGAAAGTCAAACGACCTACATATACATCAGTAAGTACTTTAAATGCAAGTGCAGAAAATGGTTCATCTGCAGATGGCTTTCTTTCTATCAGCATCTCAGAATTTTGAGGATCAAATCCTTTCACAATTCCGCGATCAATAGGCGAAGGTAAATACCTTGTTATTGAATCCAATAATTGCTGTACACCTTTGTTTTTGAACGATGAGCCGCAGCAAACCGGCAAAAACTTTGAAGCAATCACAGCATCACGAATTGCGCCAATCAATTCCTCTTCTGAAATGTGCTCTCCACCAAAATACTTCTCAAGAAGTGCATCATTGGTTTCAGCTATCGTCTCAATCAAGAATGATTTTGCTTGCTCACTTACTTGAATCATTTCTTCAGGGATTTCTCTCACTTCAAAATTGTTAAGATTTTGATCTTCACTATTGAAGTGCAAATACTTCATAGTAATCAAATCAATCATGCCGACAAACTCATCAGCATTCCCAACAGGTATAAATAGTGGAGTGGGTTTTGCACCCAAAATCTCACGAATCGATTCAACAGCTTTTTCAAAATCAGCTCCAATTCTATCCATCTTATTGATGTATACAATTCTTGGAACATTGAATTGATCTGCTTGTCTCCAGACTGTCTCTGATTGTGGCTCTACTCCTGCCACAGCACAAAATACCGCCACAGCTCCGTCAAGCACTCTCAAAGACCTCTGAACTTCCGCCGTAAAATCAACATGTCCGGGCGTATCGATGATATTAATCTGATGATCATGCCAATAGCATGTCGTCGCAGCAGAAGTTATCGTGATACCTCTTTCTCGCTCCTGATCCATATAATCCATAAAAGCAGTGCCTTCATGAACTTCTCCCATCTTGTGGAGAGAACCGGAATAAAAGAGAATACGCTCGGTAGTTGTTGTTTTGCCTGCATCAATGTGAGCTATGATGCCTATATTTCTATACTTATCCAGCTCAATTGTGCGCGACATAATTTACAGCGCTACCAGGGTTTAATTGACAAAGAACGAACTATTTCTATTACCACTTGAAATGAGCGAAAGCTTTATTTGCTTCAGCCATTCTGTGAACATCATCACGCTTCTTTACAGATGAACCTTCGCCATTTGCAGCAGCCATCAATTCTGAAGCCAATCGAGATGCCATTGATTTATCACGACGCTCAGAAGCATAAAGCTTCAACCAACGGATTGCCAATGCAAAGCGACGCTCTTCACGTACTTCCACCGGAACCTGATATGTTGCACCACCTACACGGCGTGAGCGCACTTCGATAGCAGGAGAGACATTGCTCAATGCTTTGCGGAATACCTCAATTGGATCCTGCTTCATCTTATCTGCAATGATATCGAATGCAGTATATACCAAAATACGCGCGGTATTTTTCTTGCCTTGTATCATCACTTTATTGATGAATCTCGATACCATCACATCATTGAAGCGTGGATCGGGCACTGCATATCGTTTCTCTGCTCTTTTCTTTCTCATAAATCTATCTCTGACTATACGATTCTAATTATTTTTTACCAGCCGGTTTAGCACGCTTCGCTCCATACTTGGAACGAGATTGCTTACGATCTTTCACACCTTGCGTATCAGCTGCACCACGAACAATGTGATAACGAACACCAGGAAGATCTTTCACACGACCACCGCGAATCAACACAATAGAGTGCTCTTGAAGATTATGCCCTTCACCAGGGATATAAGCAATCACTTCAAATTGATTTGTCAAACGAATCTTTGCAACCTTGCGCAATGCAGAATTTGGCTTCTTAGGTGTTGTTGTATACACGCGAGTACAAACTCCACGGCGCTGTGGACAACTATCAAGAGCCGGAGATTTACTTTTCTCAATCAGCTTTTTGCGACCTTTTCGTACAAGTTGACTAATCGTAGGCACTGTATCTATTCCTTACAAAACTTCGTTTTTTGGTCACTGTCGGGCTGTTTTCGTGATTCCGACAGAGCTTGCAAAACTACACAAAATGTTGATAACCACCAAAACTTTTTTTATCTACCTTCAGAACGCTTTTGTTGATAAGCCTTAACCATCTCATCTTGTACATTCTTTGGTACTTGTGAATAGCGCAAGAATTCCATTGAAAATTCACCTTTACCTTGTGTTACAGAACGCAAGTCAGTTGAATATCCGAACATCTCGCTCAATGGCACTTCTGCTTCAACAACTACATATCCGGCATCCATTGTTGCTCCAACAATTACACCGCGTCGTTGATTGATTTGTCCAATCGCAACACCTTGGAATTCTTCAGGAGCACTGATTTCAAGTTTCATAATCGGCTCAAGGATGACCGGCTTTGCTTTCATATACGCTTCACGGAAAGCAGCAATAGATGCAACTTTGAATGCCATTTCGGAAGAGTCAACCGGGTGCTCTGCACCGTCATTGATCGTAGCGCGAACACCTACTACAGGCTGGCCAATCAAAGAACCTTCTGTTACAGCTTCACGGAAACCTTTATCGCAAGCAGGAATATATTCACGAGGAATAACGCCACCCACGATATCATCAACAAATTCATATGTCTCAACTGCATCACTTGGCAATGGCTCAAGGAAACCTGCTACACGAGCAAATTGACCAGATCCACCGGTTTGCTTTTTATGTGTATAGTTGAAGTCAGAATTTGCAGTGATTGTTTCACGGAATGCAACTTTTGGTCTACCAACATTCACCTCACAATTATATTCACGCTTAATACGCTCAATATAAATTTCAAGATGCAATTCACCCATTCCTTTAATAATCGTTTCACCGCTCTCTTCATCACGATAAACTCGGAATGTCGGATCTTCTTTTGTAAAGCGATTCAATGCTTTTGAGAAGTTCACCTGACCTGCTTTTTCTTTCGGACTCACTGCAAGCTCGATAACCGGCTCAGGTACAAACATAGATGTCATTGTGACGCTTAGATTACCATCTGTAAAGGTATCACCAGATGCACAATCGATACCAAACATGGCAACGATTTGACCAGGTCCCACTTCCTCGATATCATGCATCTCATCTGCATGCATACGAACAAGTCTTGGAACTTTAACGCGCTTACCATTGGACATATTAGTGATCGTATCACCTTTCTTTACGCCGCCTTGATAAATACGCATATAGGTAAGCTGACCAAAGCGGCCATCTTCAAGCTTGAATGCCAATCCAACAAATGGCTTCGTTCTTTCTGGCACCAACTCAATCTTGGCTTCATTCTGACTTTGATCCAAACCTTCATTTTTAACATCTTTAGGCGCAGGCAAGAACATTCCAACTGCATCCAACAAAACTTGCACACCTTTATTCTTCATTGCAGAACCGCAATACAAAGGTGTAATCTTCAAATTGATGGTTTCACGACGGATAATTGGAATCAACTCTTCTGCAGTCACTTCCTCTTCCATCAAGAATTTTTCAGCGATAGCATCATCAAAATCAGATAATGCTTCTACCATGGCATGGCGACGCTTTTTTGCTTCTTCCATATATTCAGCAGGAATTTCTTCTCTTCTGATGTTTTCACCATTATCACCATCAAAGAATACTGCTTTCATGTGCAATAAGTCAACAACACCCGCAAATCTGTCTTCCAATCCCATTGGGAATGTCATGACAACCGGGCGATGATGTAATTTCTCACGCAATTGCTCAGCTACACGATCAGGATTGGAACCTGAACGGTCAATTTTGTTCACAAAAGCAAGTCTTGGAACATTATATCGCTTCATCTGACGATCAACCGTGATCGACTGACTCTGAACGCCGGCAACACCGCATAAAACCAATACGGCACCGTCCAAAACGCGCAAAGCTCTTTCCACTTCCACTGTAAAGTCAACGTGACCGGGAGTGTCAATCAAATTAATCTCAAAATCACCCCAAGTGCAGTATGTTGCTGCAGACTGAATGGTAATTCCTTTCTCTCTTTCAAGATCCATGGAGTCCATCGTGGCGCCAACACCCGATTTTCCTCTCACTTCTTCGATCTTGTGGATCTTACCTGTATAGAACAAAATGCGCTCGCTGAGCGTGGTTTTACCCGAATCAATGTGGGCAGAAATACCAATATTCCGAACTTTTGAGATGTCTGACATAGCTGTCTTAACCTACCGCAATAGAATATTTATGAAGATTATTATTTATCAAGTATTAGAAATCTCCGCCTAAAGCGAAGACCACAAAGTTACGGGAATTTGCACAACAAGCAAAATTAAATCGCTGATTTACAGAATATTACAGCATTTTCCACATTGATGGAGTTATCATGCTAACTGGTAACTGAATAGAGGATTGCGGGATTTTCCACGATAGAATGTGGATAAACTGGGGAGAAGTTTAGGTGAGTTTATTGCTTGACCATGAACTTTCCTGAAATGGGCTCATGCTCTGAGTAAATAGTGAACATGTATATGCCGGGTAATAATTGGGATGTATTTTCCAGCTTTGCTACCAATATATTGACATCGGTCTTAGAAACATTCGTATAATCTATGCTAGCCTTGACTCTTTCAGAATAAACCGGTGCACCTGCAATAGTGAATATCTGAATTTCCACTTCTTGTCCCAATCCAATAGCATAGGGTAATGGAAAGTGAATCACTGAATGCTTACTCAATGAGAAGGGATTGGGATATGGCTTTTCTGCCGGGAAAATGAGCTCGCCTTTTGACAATTGAATGAGTGAACAAAATCGATTGGATTTGAAGTCCATGTCCACATAATAGTCAGAAAATCCAATTGGTGTTTTGTCGCTATTCTTATCTATAAGCACAGAATAGGATAGACTTTGTCCTCCAAAAACCCTGAAATAGTCCGAATAAGCGGGAGAAAAGAAAATATTTGCTGTATCTGTCAAAAATCCACTACCAATGAGCCCGCTGGACAAAGATCGTATCTCAAATGGAAAGATACTACCGGTGAACAGTGCCGTGGGATTCGCGGTAATTGTATCTGTTTTCATAAGTGGAAATTGGCTTGCATCTTTGAAGACCAATCCTGGATCAATACCTCTGGCTCGCTTTCCAGTATAATATGTCCTTTCCACATAACCACACCACAATTCATGCAAAGGAAGATTATTGTTCAGCAATGAAAGTTCCAATGCTCTATATGGTAAATTCTTCTTGCCGATATTATCCCACATGTCCAAAATAGGCTTAAAACCTAATGATTGCTCCTGAGTTTTGCCATGAAGATATTCAAAAAACAGTGCATTGGCATAACCGGAGCTAACGAATTGAGAATATCTTTGACCGAATCTGTTTTCTATGGGATTGGTAAAGTAATTCTTTACATAATATTGATAATCTTTGATTTCAGGATAATGATATGCTTCAATCCATGTACAGAACATTTCATAGAGGGAAACATCATACAATTGATCATTCATTCCATAATTCGCAAGATGAATCGCATGTTGAAATTCATGTGCTGCAGTTATGTTGAGTGCGTCCAATTCAAATGTATTGAATGATGGACCCCCATTTGCAGTCTTATCACTCTTGCTGTAATTATTGTCAACCTCAATATATGTCAATGTATATCTGTGCTGATTAGTTGAACCGGGTAATGATAATTCCGAAGTCGTCAAGCCATAAAGGCCTTGTTGCGACAAATCAATGAGAAAAACATCATAAGGATTCTTTCCATTTTCTCCATTATTCGGTGGAGGAGGAAAACCCATGCTATCAACTTGAATGGTATAAGCATATTCAAAGGCATTGCCACATGCATCCACATAATCCGGGATTCCATTGCGATTTGTATCTGTTGAATCCACAGCATCAGGACCACTCAATGCATAATGTATCCTGAAATGTCCTCTATCACTCACAATTGAGAATGGCAAACTTGGCTTAAGTACTCTTTCCCCTTTGAGTATTGATTTCATGCTTGTTTCATGTCGAATACCAAATGTTCCACACTTGTCCGCATATACTTTCGGGACATAGAGAAATATGCTTAAAACCAAACATAGCAAGGTATTACGCATGAAGACATTCAAAAAAAATGGAATCATATCAACGGAACATTTCTTTGATCATACCCCAAGTACGACGAATTCCGCTCACACTATGACTGACATTCACAATGTTTGAGTAAGAAATGGAATTGTCATAGGCTATGACTTTTACCCTATACGAATATACTTTCCCCAAAATTCTCTCATTATTTCCACCTTTCATCAATGCATTTTCATCAATGAAACGATAGGTGAATTGAGCACCCTTTGGCTCTAATTCTGCTATAGAACGGAATCCTTCACTACCCGAATTACGCTCAAGTTCATAGAGTCTGATACCTTTTTCAAGACCTGGACGCCATTCGATAGTAATGACTTTCCCATCTGATTTTGCCGACATGTGGTCGAAAGAGATTTCAGCCGCAAAGATTGTCAGCGTGGTGAAGAAAGCCAAAAATATGTACTTGATTATTCGCATACCACAAACATAGGCCTTGAATTCATGAAAGGCAAATAAAAAAGCATTGATTTCGCGGATTATTCGATGCCTCGAACAGCATCCCATCGCTTTTCAACAGAAGTTGCACCATGAAGAAAGACCTCATATCCGTTTTTTCGGTATTCCATCACATCAACTCGAACCTCATCCATCAGTTCAGTTAGTCGAATGCGAAAATGCTCGGTCATTGAGAATTTATCACCAAAAGCTTCCGCTGTCATAAGTTCCGGTTCACCGATCGAAAGCCAAGCCTCTGGCTTTTGCTCATGGAGAAAATCATAGCGAATTGCAACAGGTACACACCAAGCTTTACCCATCATTTCAACCAAATTAGCCATTCCGGTATATGTCTGAATAGGTCTTATCTCTTGGTGTATCAATTCACCTTGAGGGAACATCCATAGTACTTTGCGCGAATCTTTGATTAATTCCGATGCATATTTCAGTGATTGTATTGCAGATCTGGCATTACTGCGATGTACGGAAAACATGCCCACTTTGGTAAAAAAACGGTATTTCTTCAACTGTTTTTCTTCCATCATACCATAGGACTCAAGTTGTAGCCGACCATTTGTAATGGCAATTGCCAAGGCAGCGTCCCACCATCCACCATGAGAACAATAGACAATGAGTGGAATATTTGGCAAATGTTCTTTTTTGTCCTTATGCCAGGCACTTATATGGTGTTCACCTTTGATCAGACATCTGAAAAATGTCTTACGCAATGAACGAGAGAAATACCATGTCAGTACTGTTCTCCAAAATGGCGAATGTTGTGCCTTGATCATAAAGAAGTGACAATGTGCATGAATACCTGAATTCTTGCTAATTTATCGCAATCACATGAATAAACAGCATAGCTTCAACACATGTTCCGCCAATCAATAGCATATATGTTCATATACTTCATCATTTCAGGAGTGATGTTGTGTTCTTCATGTACGAATCCATTTGCGCCGAAACTTTCCGATACTCCTCTTGGAGAAAATGTATTCGCGGACCAAAAGACAATTGATGGAATCTTTCAGAATTTTAGAAGTGCATATTTATATAAAGATACATTGGCATATGGCAGATTGCTGGACAAAGATTTCATCTTCATCTATCGCAATTATGAAACCGGTGTGGATGGCACATGGGGAAGAGATCAAGACATGTTTACGACATCAGGTTTATTCAATGCCGCCCAGAATCTTGATTTGATTTGGAATGATATCGTTATCTCAACAGGTGACAGCATCAGAATGGATATTGCTCGAGGATTTAATCTCACTATAACATTCAATCCACAAGACATTGTACGTGTCCAGGGTAGAGTGAATCTGCAATTACAGAGGAATTCAACGGAAGAGAATTGGAAAATTCTTCGATGGCGCGATGAATCAAATTACTAAGCTTTCGTTTTGATTTTTCCAAAGATCCACATCAATTGTAATTTCCACACCAATAATGCCGCTTCATACACAATATTCTTGCTCATTTTAGAAACACCTGATCTGCGATCTATGAAGACAATTGGTATTTCCTTAATGCGCGCCCCTGCCTTCCATAAGCGATAATTCATTTCAATCTGAAATGCATATCCATTCGAATGAATATCATTGAGATCAATCTTGCTTAGCATCGATGCTCGAAAACACTTAAATCCACCGGTTGCATCTTTCACCGGCATACCAGTGATTATTCTCGTATATACATTTGCACTATAACTGAGAATCAATCTGCGAAGTGGCCAATTCACCACATTCACCCCATTCGAATAGCGCGATCCGATGATTAAATCATGTGTTTCGATTTCTTTCAGAAATCTTGGTATGTCTTTCGGATCATGAGAGAAATCAGCATCCATTTCCATGATTACTTCATAACCCATGTTCAATGCTTTTGCAAATCCTTCGCAATATGCAGTACCCAAACCCATTTTACCCGGACGTTTCAATAGATGAATGCGAGTATCGCTTTTCATCCTTTCCTCCACATGATTGCTCGTGCCATCAGGTGAATTATCATCTACAATCATCACATGCACATCGGCTGCTTCAAGAACCGCAGTGAGGATATTGTCGATATTATCTATTTCATTATAAGTCGGTATGACGACGATCGCTTTCATGAAGTTGTCCATTATGCCTGACCATGTCCTTTGAATACGCGAATTGCAGTGCGTATGATGATCTCGATATCGAGTTGCAAAGACATGTTTTCAATATAGTAAAAATCATGTTTGAGACGATTGGTGATTTCTTCAATCGACTCTTGATAATTCCGATAATGTATTTGATTCCAGCCTGTGAGGCCGGGTCGAATGACAAGTCGGCGTGTATAATAGGGTAATTCTTTTTTGAATTTGTCTACAAAAAATGGCATTTCCGGTCTTGGTCCCACAAGACTCATTTCTCCTTTAAGGACATTCCAAAATTGCGGCATTTCATCGAGATGAGACTTACGCAAAAATCTACCGATTCTCGTCACGCGTGGATCATTGACAACCGCCCATTTTTGTCCACCCGCTTCAGCATCTATTACCATTGATCTGAATTTATACATGGTAAATACTTTGCCATTTTTACCTACTCTTCTTTGCTTGAAAATGACGGGTCCTTTTGAATCCAAACGTACCATCAAAGCTGTAATCAGCAGAAAAGGAAAACCTATGATCAAGACACATGAACTGAGGATGATATCAATTGCCCGCTTGATGAATCGTTCCCATGTTTTCATAAGTTCGGGATTGATATCAATCAGTGGCATGCCATGAATTGCCAATAATCTTGCTTGACCCGTGAATAGTTCATATAAATCGGGTTGAATCTTCACGCCGATTCCAAGTTCTCTACATTCCATCACGAGTTCAATCATCCATCTATGATCAAGTGCATCCATCATAACCACAAGGTCTGCAGGTCTTTCTTTCTTTACGATGTCTAGGATGTCTTTGACGAAACCAAGAACAGGTATGTGAGATGATTCACCCTTCGCGATGGATGTCCATGTTCTCAAATCAGCTTCGCTTTGTAAAACAATGCCTTGTACATTATATCCCCAAGATGGATTCTCTTTCATGATTGTATACATCTCGAGCATTGCTTCAGGATGTCCCATGAAAATCGTTGGTACTTTAATAATGCCCTTTCTGCGTAAAAATCTTTGCAGCATTCTGCCGAGAACGCGCACCAGCACTATCAGAATCGTGAGGATAATTGCATATAAGACAATCTTTAGTCGAAATCCTCTAAAATTCGCGCTTGTAAACAGAATTGCAAGAAAGATGATGATACTACCAAAACCTATTGCTCTGATTACCGTGAACATTTCCGTGAAAGGAGATCTCACAAACCAATTTCGATATAAACCTGCAAGCCAAAATATGATGATCCAATATGTCACAAGCAATGGCATCACACTTAATACAAGTGTTTGTAATGTTGTTTCATCGGATAATGGAAGTGTCGTGGTATAGAGTCCTGTCACAAATCCCAGTAGCAAAAACACAGGCAATGCAGATG
>JALRFC010000299.1 GCA_023253875.1 Candidatus Kapaibacterium sp. | reverse complement strand
TATCAAGAACCATATTCCAATCTATCCAGCCATGTACATTGTTTTGTAAACAACCAATGATGTCTCGAGCATATCTATGTACAGGTACATATTTTGGATGTAGATGCTTTTGCTCAGCAGGCGCCCAATCCCAACCCCAATCAGTGGCTTCTTCTTTCCAATACCACTCATCATCTTTCCAATGAGGAACTTCGGCATCAATACATGCCTCTGTTTGTATCAGATATTTGGTGGGTGCTTTTGCACTTGCATACTGTAATTCTTCGGGGAAATACTCAACCGTACTTTCATACCAGTGTATAGCGGTACCCGCAAAGTATTTTGAGGTTGAATCATTTTTGTACATCACATCCACCCATTCTTTGAGACCGGCTCTATTCTGATCATATCCTAGAATATTGACATGACCTAATCCTTCAGCTTCCAGTGTAGGGCCAAGTTGATATTGAACAAAGTCTGTCATTTCCTGAGGAGTGAATAACATGCTTTCCCAATTATTTCCATTACCATGTGGTTCATTGATGACGGTTATTCCCCAAATAGGAATGCTGTTTTCTTCACATGCTTTGATATACTTAGCATAGTACAATGCCCATGTGCTTTTGTATTGATGTAATAACTTTCCTCCAACCCAATCATTATTATCTTTCATCCAAGGAGGTGCTGTCCAAGGAGAGGCAATCAATCTAAAGCCATCGGAAGAAATCTTTTGAGCAGATTGTATCATTGGAAATACATCATTTATATCTTTTTTCACAGTGAAATGTTCAAGTAAAGTATCATTTGGTACCATTGCATATGCATAATGTCCAAGTGAGAAATCACATGAATTGATATGCGTTCTTGTGAGTGAATATCTAGCACCTTCATCTGAAAAATATGCTCTCATTATTCTTTCTCTTTGCGTTACACTCATTGAATTCAACAATGAAGCCGATGCTTCCGTGAATGATCCTCCAAAACCAAGAATATTTTGATATCTCTTCAGTGGGTTAATATTGATTGAAACATTATGTGATTTCTGAGATGATAGTGCAATATTTCTCAATGCATTGCCGGATGCAGATGTTTCCACGATGTGCACTAAGTACTCTGAGTTTATGTGAACATTCATATACATTGGAACTAGGAATAGGGAGCAGGTGATCATTATTAACAAGATATTACCTAGCGATACAATTGGCGTCATCATTCACTCAGACCTAGAGTATTCATGGTCACATATACTTGCTTAATATATCCACTCCTTGAAAAAATGCACTTACTATGTGATACACTTAAAGACATATGTTCAAATACTTCAATCGAATCATCATGCATGACAATCTTGACTTCATTTCTTTTACCAAACGAATATATAATTGGAGTTTGACAAATGGTGAAAAATAGAGAACCAGATGATATCTGTACTCTTCTTTGTACACCATGAACATCCGTATACATAATATCTTGATCTGAATTGACAACATCATTTTCAGTAATCATGCTTGGTACAAAATGTATAGATCCATTTGAATAGTAGACTCCCAATTCTCTCATCCTGCAAATCACATCTTCTTTCACTTGCCCTGTCATACCAGGTTGTTGCGCGCCTTTTCCTAATGGTGTATGAGAATATGGATCAGTCGGAAATGCTCCATAATTCAATGGAGACTTATGAACACCGATGCCTTCGCAGATTTGAACATAATGATGTCGAAGTCTATAAATGACTTCACTGTTTGCATTATCAGCAATTGCTGCTGCATGGATTTCTTGTACAGCATATCTCAACTTAGAAACCATATGCCAATAAATTGAACCTATTCCATCATAAGCGAAGAATGTACCGGATCTTCCTGTGAACTGTTTATGATGAAACACAGATTCATATAATTCCATGAGATATATTTCTTCGAATTGCAAGAGCTCATGATACTGTTCATCTAGCGAATGCAATGCCGTTTGAAATTCTCTCATATTTGTCAATTCACCTGCAAAATGATATTCTCCATGTTTGTCTTTTTGGATAATACCATAATTGCCATTTGCAAGTAATCGCATTAGCAGAGTTGAAGATTCAACCTTTTCTTTTGGAATACTATTCTTTTCCAAGAATTTCGGAAGTGTTTTAATCGGATATAGCATATAGCTCTGTTGATCTTCTCTATATAGTGTTCCTTCCCTTAATGTGTCCAAAACCTGCACAGCTTCTTCGGGTGATATCACGCCCGAACTCAATGCTGCTACTTGTCCTTCAAGCATTTCTGGTAAATATGTGATGATTGCCGAATCA
>JALRFC010000298.1 GCA_023253875.1 Candidatus Kapaibacterium sp. | reverse complement strand
CCCACTTGATCTTCCACCACCGGAACAATCATCGCCAGCATAAGGAAGCAAGAAGGATGAACCCTTATTAGTAATTTCCTCTGCCCAAGCTCGAGAACCGGGAATATCGGTAAATGGTGTCCATGTCATGCCACCATCCCTTGTCTGCCAAAGGAGTCCGCTGGACACTGCATACCCTAAACCATTTTTATCATAGAGAATAAGATCTGATAAACCACTTTCGGGTTCAAATCCACGAAAAGTGGTCCAAGAATTACCGCCATCGCTTGTTCGAACAAAAACCTGAGGACTCCCCCCACAGCCGCCTCCGATATACAGTCCATTATTCCTATCTACAAAGTAACAACCCCAAATTTGACTCATATTTACGCTTACATCAGTAATAACGGTCCAGGTTAATCCTCCATCCATTGATTTATAAATACCACTAGGACCGGAGGCAAAACCATGCATTTTGTCAACAAAATGTATGCTTTCAAGAAATGGTCTACCCGGTATAGTAATTCCGGTCCAGGTATTACCGCCATCTTTTGTCAATAATACATTTCCATCAAAACCACAGATATATCCAAATTGAGGGTCATTTGGTAAAAATTGAACATC
The DNA here is from genome assembly GCA_023253875.1 of Candidatus Kapaibacterium sp. Taxonomy (GTDB): domain Bacteria; phylum Bacteroidota; class Ignavibacteria; order Kapaibacteriales; family UBA961; genus UBA961. Next base: position 1,683 of record JALRFC010000298.1, on the reverse strand, counting down.
AAGAAAATAGCCGGAAGACATGGCATTTGGGAGAGTTACTCGCTCCCAAGAGGGAATTTTTTGAGAAAATACAGAAGAAAAGGTGGTACACAATAACAATACCAATCCCCGCAGAAACACTTGTTGTATTGTCATATAATCAGTCTCAAAGCCATTTGTACACTATTAGTTTCATGCAAAGGTATCAATTATGTTACATATGTCATTCATGGAAATCATTAACATCGAATACAGATAACTGATTCACGTGATTACACTGTAATTTCCATTATTTTACCTGTCATGTATGCGATTTTTAGTGTAATTTTACGACAGCAATTCCCTAATAGCTAATACCCCCATACAACTGTGAGCAGTTCCATGGAAACACCCAGCATAAACAGAAGAGATTTTCTTAGAGGAAATCTGAATAATGGTAAGAATGAACGAACATTGAATGATACACTTTCGCCTTATTCTTACCCTCTAGATCGAAAAACGGCTGCTCATTTATTGAGGCGATTAAGTTTTGCTCCAACACTGCAACAAATTGAATTTTTTGTGGGTAAAACAGCTCAAGAAGCAGTTACCATTCTTCTAGGTGATCCTAACAATGAATATCAGCCCGTGAATTCACCGACTTGGATAAATCTAACTACAGAAAATCCATATGGAGCTGATATTTATACTAGATTCCAGATTGAAGGTCAATGGAAGAATTATCATTCCAATCTTCAAACATGGTGGGTGAATTTGATGATTGCGGAACAAAATCCATCTGTAGAAAAGCTCGTGCATTTTTGGTCCAATCATTTCACAACTGAATTTTCCTATGATGATGCCTATATTCCTCCACAAATCCTCTTCAGACAACTTGCGATGTTTCGAAAGAATCGACTTGGGAATTTCAAACAATTTGTCGAAGATATTACTCTTGATCCCGGAATGCTCATTTATTTGGGTGGTAATCTCAATACCAATCGTAAGCCAAATGAAAATTATGCTCGTGAATTGATGGAGCTTTATACCACCGGCATAGGACATTATACAGAAGGCGATGTCAAAGAAGCAGCAAGAGTACTCACCGGTTGGAAAGTTGCCAGATATAATGATGAACCTGCAAGAAATGGCATCTACAATGCATATTTCCAGCCATCAGATCATGATACTGAAGCAAAACAATTTTTGGGAAGATCCATTCCTGCAAGAGATCCAGCTTTCAATACCGAGTATCTTGTTAAAACCGAAGAAATACGAACCATGCTGGATATTCTTTTTGATGTACGAAAAGTTGCTATCGCACGATTCATTTCAGCAAAAATCTATAAGTATTTCTTTTATTCGAACACCAGTAAGGATGTGACAAATTTCATCAATGAATGTGGTGACGTATTGATTCAAAATGATTTTCAGCTCTATCCTTTATTTTATGCAATGTTCTCGAGCGATCACTTCTTCAATCAACAAATCATTGGGGCTCAAATTAAAAGTCCTACTGAATTGATTTGCGGCTTTTCAAAAGCATTGAAGAAAAGCATCGCAAATATTCCGGGTAATTTATCGGCGATGGAAGAAATTCTCATTGATCCACCCACTGTTCAAGGCTGGGAGGCTCATCATAGATGGATTACCACAAAGACATTTCCAAATCGTGTGAAATTTTCAAAAGATCTAGTGAATTCAATGACCGATGATGAAGTGATT
>JALRFC010000297.1 GCA_023253875.1 Candidatus Kapaibacterium sp. | reverse complement strand
AGCGATGATACTCTCAGCCGATAATTCATATTTCGAACTTACTTCGCCAATGACAGAAATATATTCTCGAATACCAATCATTGTGTTTTCTTTTCAGGATATTTCACTTCATTGATTTGCTCAACTTTGATTCGCATTTTCAATACTTCCTCTCGTTCTTCCGCAGATGCCCCATCAAATATTGCATAATTCATTACATAGCCCCTTTCGCCAAGTGAAAAGTATCTTTCGAATATTCCTGAATAATGCCAATATCCTATGACATTAACAATGACGACAACCGCTATGAATGATAAATGCAATGTTGTCAAACCATTCTTCAATAATCTGTCAGATACACTATATGAAACTTTTCTTTGTTCTCGTTTTTTTGTCAAAGCCGATCTTCCTTTTCCTTCTTTGGATCCAATACCTGCTTCACTACTGCCATAGCTTTGCTTAATATTCACGATTTCCGCATCAAGCTTTTCTATCGATTCACTTGATTGGAACAAATTGGGATTTCTCGCAAATACATACATGAACTTGAAGCGTTCATCCAAATTCACAGCATTGACTCCTTGTGTTTCAGCCACTTCTTGTGATTCTTCCGATTCTGCACTTGCACCAAATCGCATTCCCAGTTTTGGAGACCAAACGATGAGAAAGTCAACCAATAATGGAATGCCGATAATGAGATAGATATAATCAATAAAATAGCGCGTACCAAATTGAATCCATATCACCATCTTATCAGGTAAAAATCCAATCAATGAAAATGAATCCACCTTCAACTCCTTATCAGATAATAATATTATTCTTCAAATGATATAATATCAACAACATAGTGTTGATTATCATTCAACATTGTCATTCTTCCATAGAGAAGAGCTTTTGTACTCAGTGGTGATGTGAGTATTCCATTCAATAGTTGTTCGGTGTCATTATTCGTGACTTTGATTGTACTGCAATCATTGATTACTGCATATTGCGGAATGACATTTGCCTTTACTTGTACTGTCATGAAGTCCAGTTCTTCAAGTTCTTTCTTCAATTGTAATGTCCCTGGCATTTCCATGTTAATGGATTGGGCTTGTTCAGCAAGCAATGCTCTTGATGATAATTCACTTTGGAAGTATATAGTATCACAAATGAGCTCTTCCTTGCCCTGTATCAAAACAAGATTTCCATATGTGTCAATGACACGCAGATATATACAATTATCATCCACCGATTTCTTTCATCCATGATTCAACGTTCTTGACATCCTTCATATACTCTTGTAAACTCTCAACAAATCCCTTAAACAATGGATCTTCCATTGCTTCTTTCTTTTTGTCATTTATATTCTTTCCATAGGTTTCATAAATTCCGCCAATATCCTTTAAGAATGGCAATTGTTTATCTGTGAAATCACCGATGGAAATATGAACACATAATGCCAAGCAGCCAAAGAGACTCGCCCATATTGGCACTCTTTCGCCATCTTGACCAGAAAACTTCTTTGATACTTCGAATGGCTGTGTAAAGAAGTTCTTCAATGCAATGGCTCTTGAGTGAATGACTTTTTGTTCGGGAGTTAGTTGTTCAATACCAAGAAGATTAATGATTTTTTCTAGTTCTTTGTCTTTTGACAAGATCTCTTTCACTTTTTTGACGATTATTTGCTGTTTCATCAGAAGTATTCTCATGACCGCTTTATCATATTCTCCGGAATCTTCATGTGCATGTTGTGCAATCACTTCATCCGCAAATACATCATTGATTTTACTTATCAGATTTGATCCTGAATCAAGTATGTCCACTGCAGGATAAAGTGCTTTGGCAGCTATATCACGATTCAGTACAATTTTTGAATCCAAGTGAGCGAAGATAGCGGTAGGAGCCGGATCAGTCATATCATCAGCAGGTACATATACGGCTTGTATGGATGTGATACTACCATTCTTAGTTGAACAAATTCTTTCCTGTAAATCCCCGATTTCCATTTCCAATGTAGGTTGATACCCAACGCTTGATGGAATCCTTCCAAGCAATGTTGATACTTCGGAACCGGCTTGAACAAAACGGAAAATATTGTCAATGAATAACATTACATTATTCTTACCATTTGGATTTTCTTGATCTCGAAAATGCTCTGCAACTCTTACTGCACTATGCGCTGTACGGAAACGTATTCCGGGAGGTTCATTCATTTGACCATATACTAATGCTACTTTTGATTCAGTGAAATTATTTTCATTAATTACACCAGATTCTTTCATTTCTTCGTATAAATCGTTTCCTTCACGTGTACGTTCACCTACACCA
>JALRFC010000296.1 GCA_023253875.1 Candidatus Kapaibacterium sp. | reverse complement strand
GTCAAAAGTATTAGATGTCTATGAAAAGATTCAACAGTCATTCAATGCCGGTGGCAAACAAGTATCAATGGCAGATTTGATTGTTCTCGGCGGTTGCGCTGCAATTGAAAAAGCAGCTGCAAATGCTGGACACTCAGTTACAGTTCCATTTACACCCGGCAGAATGGATGCAAGCCAAGAGCATACCGATGTTGAATCCTTCTCAGTGCTCGAACCGATCGCCGATGGTTTCAGAAATTATAAGAAAGCGAATTATGTGTATTCAACAGAAGAACTTCTCGTTGACAAAGCACAATTGCTCACACTGACTGCTCCTGAAATGACAGTCCTTTTGGGTGGCATGCGTGTATTGAATACAAATTATGATCATTCACAACATGGTGTATTTACCTCAAAGAAAGATACATTGAGCAATGATTTCTTCGTGAATTTGCTTGATATGAATATCAAGTGGGCACCGATTGATGCTCACAATGAAGTATTTGAAGGTACTCATCGCACAAGTGGCGAAAAAGTTTGGACAGCAACACGCGCTGATTTGATCTTTGGATCAAATTCTGAATTGCGCGCCTATGCTGAAGTCTATGCCTCTTCAGATGCAAGTACTACATTCATCAATGATTTCATTTCCACTTGGAATAAGATCATGAATGCGGATAGATTTGATCTTGCTTGAGTAACTTGACATTGAATTGGTGGTCTTGAATATTCATGACCACCTTTTTTTTTGAAACTTCGATTACTTCATATCGTAATAGCCGCAATAATTTTCGGAAGAATATATGCTTGTCATCTCAGAATTATCCAAACAGTATGGCACTTTTAAAGCCCTCGATTCTATTTCATTCTCAGCGGAATCGGGTAAGATCTGTGGTATTGTAGGTCCCAATGGGGCCGGAAAAACCACAACCATTCGGATCATTTTGGGGATTCTGGGAGCGAATTCCGGAAGCATCAGTTATCATGGAACTAATATTGCCGATATCCCCAGAAGTGCATTTGGATATTTGCCCGAGGAAAGAGGTTTATATAAGCAATCAACCGTACAAGAAACATTGCTCTATCTCGGTGCATTGAAACATCCTGAAAAGCAGAAACTCAAACAACATATTGATCAATGGCTTGAGCGATTTCACATTCCTGAATACAAGCATAAGAAAATCGAGGAATTGTCTAAAGGAAATCAACAGAAAATTCAATTCATCGCCTCCGTTCTACATGATCCCGAATTGCTCATCATTGATGAACCACTTTCCGGTTTGGACCCATTGAATCAAGAATTATTCAAGGAAATAGTAAAAGAATTGCGAACACAAGGTAAGACCATCATCTTCTGCACCCATCAATTAGGAATTGCAGAAGTATTATGCGATTCAGTCATTATGCTGAATAAAGGAAAAGTTGCGATGAGCGGTACAATGGAAGAATTACTTCGAACAGGTACTTCAGATATGATTATCGAGTATGCAACAATGTATAAGCAAGAAATTCCAAATTCATATCGAAAGATATCTGACAAACAATGGATTGTTCCCGGCGAGCATGCATCTATGCAGGAATTGGTATCTACAGCATCGGCATTTGGGGAGATTATTAGTATCAATCCATATCGCCCGACACTACTTGGGATGTTTCGTCAACAGATTGAAGATGCAGAGGAGACAATATCATGAATTGGAAATCAGTCCAAACAATAGCTTGGTGGGAATTCATACAAAAAGTCAAAACCAAAGCATTTATTCTCTCCATGATTTTAAGTCCTGTCATCATGGGAGTATTTTCCGTACTTCCTGTTCTCCTGACTACTGTTTCTGTTGAAGAACCCAAAAAGATATTGATACTTGATAAACAACAAGAGATTGGTCAATTAGTAAAACCAAGCATTGACAGTATCACTTATGGTGGTGGTGAGAAGAAATTTATAGTCACGGTACAAAAGATTCAACCACATGCAAAGGTGGATATCAAATCATTTCAACAGTCCTTATTGAATGAAGAATATGTCGGAATGTTTGTGATACCATCCGACATTTATACTTCAAAAACAATGGAGTATCATGGTCAGCATGTAAGTAATGCAAGAGAATTGGAAGAAATCACAGACATTTTTGAAGCAGTTGTCCAAGATTCTCTTTTGCAATTTTATGGTATACAGAAATCTGAATTTAAAGCAATCAAGAAAGGCATAGATCTTAAGACCGTTAAAGTTCAAAAGGATGGAAGTTCTGAGTCTGGTTCTTTTCTCGTGGAATTCGCAAGTGTATATGGAACCATTTTTATCATTTTGATCATGGTGAGTTTTTCAGGACAACAACTTGT
>JALRFC010000295.1 GCA_023253875.1 Candidatus Kapaibacterium sp. | reverse complement strand
GTGATAATTGTTTCCACCACCGATTGTCACTGATGGTGCACTTGAAGTAACCGCACCAGTGATATAACGATACTGTGTATTCGGCATGAGATTGTCAAATCTTACCAATGCAAAAGCAGGTACGCGATCATTTGCAACATTAGATTTAATGAATCTCGGTACAATCATTTCTGTCATAGTCATTGCGGGAGCAACTTGAACAGTATGATTGATAGGTGGCAGATTTGAACCGGTAATCGTAAAGGTATAAGTACCCACTTGTGAGAATCGAATATCATTGAACGATGCAATGCCATTTGTGAATGGTCTCGTCAATGTACCAGAAATAATTCCTGGTCCACCGGTTTGTGCAATTGTCACAGTTCCCAAATACCCAGCATCAACAGTAGCATCCGGCTTTACAGCACTAATCGTGAATGGTCGAAGCGGTTTATTTACATGCACTTTCCCAACAAGATCAGTTGCAGAAATTGCAGTAGCACCTTGCACAACATTGAATGGAGCGCTGACTGCATCTGTTAATGTCATACCACTCGTCACGCTGGCCTTGATTTGCACACCATTTTCAACAGTGCCATAGCGAACACCGGTTACCGTGACTGAATTTTGACCAGCAGGTATTGTACCTGTGATGGTACCTGTTAAAATACCTGTACCTGAAAATACACTTAACGTGAAATTTGTGTTTTGTGTTATGTTTCCTGTAGAGCCACTATTATCTTGTGCTTGAACAAATACATTAAATGGACTTGTTGAAGATACAATGGAAGGAGTTATCGAAGGAATGACCAACTTGGTAGGAACAATACTAGCAGCTGTACTTGTAATAGAAATATCATCAAGTCTAACTTGTGGTCTAGAACCACCACCAACAGCACCAATCCAATAAAATTTCCAACGGACATACACTAATGATTGATTTTCAATTGCAGCCGGCATAGCGATATTGGAAAATGTTTCAACAGGATGTAATGGGTTTTTTCCGGTTGTCACATATTCTACAGGATTTCCCAATCCATCAACTACATCTGTCCATGTATTACCAGGAATGAGGTATTGCAATCGAATACCCCACTCTCTTCTTGGAGGAGTGGGAGCAGTTCCATTCCATGCGGTAAACTGGGCAGAAAAGTTAACTCTGACAGTACTTCTATTTACGGTATTCAATGCAACCACTGCCATTCCGACGGATTGGTTTGCACTGGAATTAACGAATTCTATTCCATTTGCACCCAAACCATTGATCTTAATTCCAGATGCTTGAGCATATCCGAGAGAATAATTCAAACTTTCTTGACTAGCTAACACACCATCAGTGATTGCATATCTATGGAAAATCATACTCGGTGGATACGTTCCAGCTGCATTTGTGCTAGCCCAATCTGTAAATGTGTACGGACCCGACCCAAGATTATGAGCAGTCGGATAGGTAAGCTGAGCAAGTGCGGTCAAACCGGACATGCATAGCAAACAACATAAGAGGAGAAGCCTTTTCATGGATTTCCTAATCATATATCTATAAAATTTGTTAATCGATTGAAAAATGGGGAATTACCCCAAATTTTGAATTGACAAAAATAGTAAAAATGAACCCCAAATTCATGTGACAAACCGTACATAAACAAAATTTATTCCCCCAATCTTTTCCACTATTGTGGATAAGTTATCCATCGATGTGAATCAAGCATTGTTTGGCTTGATTTTCATCTCGGATTCTAAGAACATATATTCCTGGAATTAGGCGATTAACACTAATATTCACCATATTTATTCCGCTTTCGAGTTCATGATGTGATATTTCCCTGCCAGTTAGATCCATCATTCGTATTTCAGCTTTCCTCGTAAACCAGCTAAGGGGTATATGCAATGCATTTCCTGCCATAACTGAATATGATTCCAAAGCATATTGTTCTTTCACAGAAACCGGTTTGCCATAAGTGATCGTGGCATATCCTTTTCCTTTCATGGAAATTGTCTGCTGAGTCCATCCATTGATATTTCCTTGTACATCTCTAATCACATATCCTTCACTTTGTGCAAAAGGTACAAGAGCCAAAAGATCATGCGTGATCGTGCAGGAATCTCCGGCATAGAGGATAAATCCATCTTCAATTGCCGACAAGGCAAGTGTCGTTTTTTTATTTGAAGCAATGATCTCAGTATTGGATTCCACATTCACAAATCGACTCGCATCATGCATGAAGAGCGCAAAATCGGTTTCATTGATTCCTTGCCAAATGCCCGCACATTGCGCATCGGTTTTTGCTTGAAATCCGATATCTGCTCTGCTCCATCCTGATATTTCGCGGAAAGTAGTATCACTTTTC
>JALRFC010000294.1 GCA_023253875.1 Candidatus Kapaibacterium sp. | reverse complement strand
CCTTGCTTTGGTGGATTTTTTGAAGGAGTACTGTAAATATGAACTCCCGCATCAATCAATTCCTGTAAAAGCGATTCATCATAGGTTTGATATTCTTTTGGTGTGGCAGTCAATACCACAACTCGCCAACCATTCTTAGATAATGCCTTCGCCATCTTCGATGTACGAATCACACCACTCAATCCCATAGGTGGAAAATAGTATGATATGATGAGAACGGTTTTTTTCATTGTGAGAAACCATTACTTCACATGGCCAAATGGCAATGTGCGAGTGAAATGTCCTGACTTCAATATGGCAACATACAAACCTGATGGCAAATCAATCGGTAAGGCAAATTCATGGACTCCACTTATGAGCGAACCATCAACCATGCGGGATATCAAGGAGCCATCCATTGCGTGAATATCAAGAATGGTGCGATCCTGACTAAACACTTCTATACTTAAACTCTTATTGATCTTGGCAAGAGAAAGTTTACCATTTGGACGGATTAGTCTATTTGGTAAATCACAGACATCTTCCAATGTGAATGTAGGTGTATTGGTCGTGAGTGTACATGTACCAGGAGTACGCTTTACGAATGTTTGATTCTGAATCGTGAGTGGCGTACTCATCGCATCGCCAAGCAAAGCCATGCATTCAAATTCAAGAAGATTGCCAGCAAGAATCTTGCTATTTGTATCATTCGCATTAATGGTGAATGTCAGAATCCCGGGACTTGATTCAGACATCATTCCCATCAATTGCGATTGTTTCAAGCGAAGTGCTTTCGGTAGAAGCAAACTGCGATTATATGCTATGTTGAATGACATGGAAGCAAGATTCATTTCAGCAAGATTTTGTGATGTGATACGAATCGGAAATGTCACAGTTGCCCCCGGTTTTGCACTTTGACTATCTCCAATAAGTTCAGCAAGACCATTGACATCCGTTGGTTTGGGTAAATTCCCGATACCTGATATAGCCACTTTGATTTGTTGTGGACATGGACCTTCAATCTCTACAATGGCAATCATTGAATCTGTGCTATTTCCTATTGGAGTATAGGAAACAGTGAATGTCACAGTTTCACCCGGTGCAATATTCTCTCCGATATTTTTGTTTGATGTATAGCTGAATGGAGCGATGAATCCTCCAATACTACGCATGCGAATATTCTCTTGTCCTGAATTGGTGAATGTGAATGTTCGCTGTTCGACCATCCCACTATCGGTCATAGGAAATGCAATCGCAGTTTGTGGAACAGTAATTGTTGAACTTGAAAGGGAACCGGATAAGTCAATCGTCCTGACTATTGAACATGGTTCAAATGTCAATGTGAGCTTTCCTGTGAAGACCCCATCCTGCATGGGAGCAAATGTAATCATGAAGTCTTTGCTTCCACCTGTTAAGATATCTCCGCTTTTGATTGATGCAGAGAATGGTCCGGTAATATCAATGTTTGAAATCGTTGCATCACCGGAAATCCCAAGTGCACTAGCCTTGATCAAGATGCTGTCTTTGAGTTTATATTGAGCATCACAACGAATGAGGGACATGAATTGGTGAATTGATTTAGAAAGAGTATAAGAAGCGGATTCTTTTGTCGTTTCTATGACTATGTCTTTTTTAAAACCACATTCATTTGAAAGAAATGAAATAACTCCTTTATATGCTCCATCAGTGGGAGGTTCAATGCGTACATTCACCATCATTGTTTCTCCCGGTTTCAATTGTATTGGCAATGGAGTCACAATAGTAATGCCTGGTGAACTTTGTGGAGTAAGTGTTATGTCTGTTTTTCCGGTATTTGTCACCGGAAAACTTGTATCACGTGAAATGACACAACCAATCAATGAAGAAATGTTCAATATTGAATCGGATAGAGTATAAGCGGGTGTTCGAACTTCACCAGAGAATGCAATGCGCAATGTATCTTTACAAGTTCCTGCAGTATAGGGCAGAAGAATTGTTGTAATATAAATTCCCTCACCGGTGGGAGTATATCGAATTGTGAATGAGGTTGAAGAATTTGCTTTTACAATATGTGGAAACACTGTTGGTGCAATCACTGAGTATGGACTGGTGAATAAAGGATTTGTGATTGATAGATCCGTTGTACCCTTATTCTCAATAATGATTGTTGTATCTCTTGGTTGCGCATTGCAAGAAAGAGCAATACCAAAATCAGCACTTGCATATGATTGAGTAACACTTGCTTGTTCTTTGAAACCTCGAAGCGTGAGAGTAGCAAAAGCATTACAGGTTGATGTCTGGATAAGTGCATCGCCTTTGCTCTCACCCGGTTGAATTGGGGTATAAGCAAATTTCAGAGTAATGCTCTTTCCGGGTGCCAGCACGATGGGAAGTCCG
>JALRFC010000293.1 GCA_023253875.1 Candidatus Kapaibacterium sp. | reverse complement strand
AGATACTGTCCCTTCCATCCAAATTATGTGGTCAGGAAAAACGGATGCATCAATAATGCAATCTCAGATTCGTTATGCACCAGATTCTACATTTTCATTCAAAACAGATACAATTACCACGAAGGGTTTCAATTATCAACTTCCAAAAACAATTCCAGGCAATGATTCATCGTGGTATTTACAAGTTCGAGTATCTGATGGGAATCAATGGAGCGCTTGGACTACAGCACTTTGTCTGACCTATAAAAAGACAAATCCGAAACCGGTTGTATCATGGGAATCACCGATGAACGATACAACAATTACATATTCTTTAACTCCCCCTTTGCTACTGATTCAATGGTCCGGAACACCAGTTGGCAACATACAGGAATCGCAGTTACGATATTCTACCGGTGCAACATTTCAATTCGTAACCGATACGGTTACAACAAATACTTTTTCATTACAAATACCTTCCTCAATTCCAGGGAAGGATTCTTTATGGTTTTTACAATTAAGAGTTCAATCAAATAAGCAATGGAGTGATTGGAGTAGAATTATTCAGTTACGGTATAAGAAAGAAGTTGTCTCTTTGATTGACGACATATCAGATATGAACTATTTCATTCAATATAATCCGGCTACTTCAACTATTGAATGCAGTGATTCTGAAGAATTTAAAGCAGAAATATATTCTTTGGACGGGAAATTGGTGATGACTGGTACATTCATGCAAAGAATTGATATCCGATTCCTCTCAAAAGGAACATATATGCTCATGTTCAGTAAAAAAGGGAAACCACCAATTTCATTTCAATTTATTAGATAAGAAATTGGAACATGTATATCCGAACCAAGGTATTGACGATTTTTTGAAGTAAGATCAATTTATCAGGTCAACTTGGAACCAGAAATTTGCTTCTGACAAGCAGGAATAATTATTCTAGTATAGTTGTACAATAGAAATATATTCTTGGAAAATACTTCAGGTATTTGGTAATAAAATAGCCATCAATTCAATCCATCTGAAGCAGATACGTCTCCATAATCCCTCTATTCTTTAATTCTGTACTACCAATTGATAATGCCTTTGGCTCTCTCCCACTTTGTTTTTTTAGAGCTTCAAGAAAGTCTCCACTTACATGAATTGCATTAGGTTTTCCTGTACTTTCCAATCTGCTCGCTATATTCACAGAATCTCCCCAAAGATCATAAGCAAATTTCTGCAAACCTATTACTCCGGCAATGACAGGACCGCAATGGATGCCAATTCTGAGATCAACTTTGTATCCATTGAATGTGAAATCTTTGGTAGCAATTAATACATCTCTCGCAAAACTGGCCATTCGAAATGCATGGTCACTATATTTTTTGGGTATTCCACAAACAGCCATGTAGGCATCTCCGATTGTTTTGATTTTTCGATTCCATGCTTTGTGGCCAATGTATCATATACTGAAAAGTATTCATCCAAGTCTGCCAATAAAGATGACGGTGAGTACTGCTTAGCTATAGCCGTAAAGCCTATGATATCTGAAAAGAATATACTCACAGATTCTTCTTCATCGGGGATACGACTTTCACCCTTTATCATGCGTTCAGCAATTTCATTTGGCAATAGATTGATTAGTAGTTTTTTTGTTCGGCCGCTGCTGCCCTCTCAATCTGATGCTTTTTCTCATACTCAGCCAATCTTCTATTCCTATCAATAATTTCAGCTTGATTTCTGACTGTATTCCCGACAATTTGATCATTCAATGAATAATATTGGTCATATGCTGCATAAGCATTTTTCCAGTCATTTAATTCGGCATATAATCCAGCCATAGATTTATAAATCCGCATCATATCCATTTTCCTTTGTTCTTTTGATGCGGCCTCCATCGCCTTTTGCAAATAATCTAGAGCTTTCTCCTTCTTAGGATCCACTTCACTGAATTCTGAAAATAATAAACCAAGATTATGAAGAAGGTTGATTCTTTTAGAGTATTGCTGTTTACTTGTAAAAAAGTCCAATGCTTTAGAAAGATAGTCAAATGCTTGTTCATATTCTTTCCTTGCAATGAACAGCTCGCCAATTGATGTATAGCAAGACATTTTATTGACTTCATCTTCTTTTTCACTGAATATTTTCAAAGCCTTATTATAATGCAACTCAGCTTTCTCATACTCTTTCATCATGAAATACGATGAGCCAAGATTTAAATAGCAGTGACCTACAAGACTTTCATTTCCAAGCTCATCATGTATTTTGACAGCTTGTTCAAAATATTCATTTGCATTTTCATAATATTCCAGAGCGAATTGTATACTTCCCATATTTATAAACAAGGTGGCCATTGTGCTTTTACGATTTATCTTCATGCATATGTCA
>JALRFC010000292.1 GCA_023253875.1 Candidatus Kapaibacterium sp. | reverse complement strand
TACATGGAGCAAATGGTATTCTCGATGAATATCCAATTATGAGGCATTCGGCAAATCTTGAATCTGTACGTACGTATGAAGGTACTCATGATATTCATACATTGATATTGGGTGCAGATATCACCGGCATCCAAGCCTTCAAATAATAGTTGTATATCCCCTTTTCTTAAAGCTACCCCATGTTTTATGAGGTAGCTTTTTATGTTTTATCTTATCCTCTTCTTCCTTCCTGTTTTTGCAATTGGCCAGATTCATATTAATGAATGTATGCCTTATCCTCTATCTGGTTCACCGGAATGGATCGAACTCTATAATTCGGATCCACTTTTAGTATTTTCAACTCATGAAATGTGGATTGAAGATGCAACACATAAAGTGAAACTAGAACATATCACCATATTTCCGCATCAATATGTTGTTATCTCGAAGGACACATTGTCATTGAAGAAAATGGGTTTTAGCTCTGATTGTCAATATATACAAGCTCAGTTACCAACCTTGAATAATGCCAAAGATACTATCAAGATCCGCTCTGTCGATGGGGTACTCTTGGATTCAATATCTTATACCTTTAAAAAGGAATATAGAGGAAAGAGTCTGGAAAGAATATACGATACGGTCAACAATCCAATGCTATCCATAACGCGGCATCCCCTTGGAAATACATGTGGTTATCTTAATTCGAATATGCCATTAAATCACGATCTTCAATTGTATTCAATACAAACACGTGAGGATTCATTAAGGATATGTTTTTTGAATTTCGGAAATGTAATCATAGATGATATTGAAATCACCATCACGTTAAATACTCGATCGAGTGTCTATAGTTTAGAAAATATTACAGGCAAACAAATTGAATGTTTGATGATACCTTTGTCGGAACTTGATATTGTACGCGGTATGAATATCATTTCCATATTTTCTGAACATTCAAAGAAAGATCCTCGAGATTATAATAATAGTGATCTGATTACTTATTATCATTCCTATCCAAGAAGAAGTATTTGTATCAATGAAATCAATGTCACTGATCATATATATCCTGAATTTCTTGAACTGAAAAAAAACGATAATACAATCCAATATCAAGATGGTTATGCTTGTATCATTGATGCGGATACGATACCGTTAACTATCAACGATACATCTGAATATATGCTTATCATGAAAACCCATCATAAGCAATTATCAACTTCCTCATGTTTATATCATCAAGGGTTTCGATTGTCAGATCAAGGAAATACAATCACGATCATTGATCCTAATGGTACAATCATGGATTCAATTGATACACATCAACTTATTGAACCATATACATCAAATATACGATCTCATTCACTTGAGTATATTGATTCATCACAAACAAGGCCATGGTTCATTTCTTTACATCAAAACGGTGCAACGCCCGGAATGCCAAATACTTCTATCCAGCAACCTATAGCAAATGAGTTTCGTATAAATCTTTCGAATTGCGAAGATGTATATCTTAATTGTCATGATATCACGATACAACATCCATACAGTATTGGAGTATACTCATGTGATGTATTCACATTAGATGGATATTTTCTACAATCAATCATCATGGATAAGATTATTACATCAGATCATACTTTTCCATTTGATGGTTTACCTTCTTTGAATTCTTCTATCTATATACTCCGTCACAGAGTCAGGGATTATTATGGTTTTGATTCATTTATTACAATTACGCCATTTATTAAGAGAAATTGACTTGTTAAGAAACGCCGTATATCCTATATTCCATATAGATTGATCATATTTTGAGAAAAAGACTTGGAACAGATTGAGCAATTAGGTCCTACTTATATAAATCGTGAAATAGCGTGGGTAAGATTCAATGAAAGAGTGCTTCATGAAGCATATAATTCATCGCATCCCCTCCTTGAAAGATTAAAGTTCTTGATCATTTTTACAACGAATCTTGATGAATTTTTCATGATTCGCATAAGTGGTTTGAAAGAACAATTATTGCAACATGCAATCGAGCTATCAGTTGATGGACTAACACCATCTGAACAATTACAGACCATTCGTTCCATGCTTCTTCCGCTATTATCACTACATGAAGAATGCTATAAGAATGAAATCATGCCTGCATTATCGAAACAAGGAATACGATTAGTGGAATTGAAAGATTTGCATGAGTCACATCAGGCATATGTTAAAGCACTATTCGTAACGGATATTCTACCTGTATTAACTCCCCTAGCCATTGATCCTGGCCATCCATTCCCTCGTTTATTGAATAGATCACTGAATATAGTATTTCTCTTAAAGGATGATAAAAAATCAGGTTCAAAAGTTGCAGTGCTTCAAGTTCCTCCCATACTTGACAGATTAG
>JALRFC010000291.1 GCA_023253875.1 Candidatus Kapaibacterium sp. | reverse complement strand
AAAGAATATGAAGGAATCATTCATAAGTCTTGGTCTTGCCCTTGGTGCTGCAATTCTATTTGTTTACTTGATTATGGTTGCATTATACGATTCATATATCTATCCATTTGTGGTATTGTTTTCCATTCCTGTTGCATTTGTTGGAGCATTGCTTGCTATGGCATTAACCATGAAAGCATTGGGAATATTTCCAATTTTAGGCATTATCATGATGATTGGATTGGTTGCAAAAAATGCGATATTACTAGTGGATAGGGCAAATCAGAATCGCTTGGATGGACTCTCAATCATGGATGCATTATTGGATTCCGGTCGTACTAGATTACGTCCAATTCTCATGACAACGGTTGCAATGGTATTGGGTATGTTGCCCATTGCAGTCTCCAAGAGCTCGGGAGCTGAATGGAAGACGGGATTGGCATGGGCCATCATTGGTGGATTAACAAGTTCACTACTCCTTACTTTGGTCTTGGTACCTGTGATTTATCACATGGTTGAATCAATAAAAGAGAAGAGAGCCAAAAAGAAAGCGGATAAAACACGCATTTCTGAAGCTCTATTGCATGAGGGATTAACTTCATGATCTTGCATGTCATAACTGGAATTCTCTGTTTATTTCTCTTCGGTAGAATGCTCTTTCTGTTCAAATCTTTGGGTGATACACAACAACATAATACACCCATTGTAAAAGAATTACTGACATTACTTGGCTTGACGGCATTATTGCCATTCATTCTTTCCTTATTTGCACATTGAAGAAATTCACATCCATATGTTCATTATTGGGATGCATCATTGTTGTGATTGCATCCCATGATGTATGTGGAGCAATGAAAGATCAATTGTCTTTTGCATTAATGAAACAATTGCGCATGCCGATTGCACAATCATATTTGATTGATGCAACATTACCGATGGATTATATTCGAAATCAATGGAAAGCAGGGTATCATGTAGCTAGTATATCTCATGGAGATAAAGGATATGCCATCATTATGAATGGTGGATTGATTCCTCAAAGAATCATTTCATCAGATACATTCCCAAGTACGCAATTGCGTGATCAAATGGCATTAGGTTTTCGCATGACATCTATTACTGCTCATGGCGGAAAATGGGATATTGTGATGTCACTTGAGAATGGAGTGTATTCTCAAATTGTGACCACTCACAAACAATTTCCATCTCAATATATTCAGGAACACTGGGAAAAGGGGTATCGAATTGCGTGTATAGAATATGGCAATGGATTATGGACCATTGCTATGAATAGGGCAATGTTCACGCAATCTCAGTCATATATGACCACTGATACAATTCCGGACAAAATACATTCTCCCATGAAGGGACTTGCAATTCGATCTTGCATGATTATACAAGGAAAGTATCTTTTCATTGGTGAAGGTGGAGATGATGGTGCGCCATATGTATTTCTCATGAAGGATTCACTCAGGAAAGACATCATAGACACAGCTTGGCAACAAAGATTCGCATTAATTGAATTGCAAATGGAGAGAGTTCCCGTCAGATATATGATGCAGGAACAGTATATGAAAGAACATAGTATTATATCTTTGGACTTGACAAGTCTTCCACAAGATTCTCTTCAACATGAGGAATTTCATCAGCATATTTTGAAATGCAGGGATTTTGGTAGCGCACCAATTGCAATGAGAAGAAGAGCTCAAGCATATTTATTGAAAAAGGACACTGCTTCTGCCATTGATGTCTATGTACAATATCGCAGTCTCCTTCCAATGCATAGAGCATGGATTGATTCATCCATTTCTTTGCTTACCTTGCCCATAGAACAATCGAATATTGTCAATCTTGGTCAGCCAATTAATACTCCCGGTTCAGAATGGGATCCAGTTCCATCACCAGATGGTCGTTCATTATTTCTTTCAGTACGAGATCGAATAGGTGGAGAAGGAAGACAAGATGTATTTGTCTCTGAGCGCAAAGATTCTCTGCCCGGAGCTCCTTGGGGAATGCCGAAAAGTATCGGTCAAGGTGTAAATTCTGCGCAAGGAGAAGAAACGATAGATAATGTCTCAACTGATGGAAATACGATTCTTCTCTCGGGTACTTTTCCGGGATCATATGGAAAATTCGATATTTATACTGCAGAACGAACATCTTTTGGTTGGGATAATCTACGACAAATGCCCAGACCAATCAATTCTGAATTTCATGATGAAAGTGGCTGTTTTAGTTCAGATAGTAGGGTAATCTTGTTCAGTTCCGAAAGACCGGGTGGCATAGGTGATATAACGGTTCCAATGAATTATCGGTATGCTGATGGAACACATGGCAATATGGATTTGTGGGCTTGCATCAAAACAGATACAGGATGGAGTGAGCCGATAAAT
>JALRFC010000290.1 GCA_023253875.1 Candidatus Kapaibacterium sp. | reverse complement strand
ATGGAACCCCTCGAAAAACCACATCCATGAATCTTTCTCAGAATGGTATGAATAGAAATTATTCAGTTCATTCTTATGGTGGATTAGGTGATGGCTTCATGACCGGTTATTTACTTGGTTCCATACCATGGTATTGGCATATGCCATTTCACCCGGCTTTTTACTATTCAAGACCAGTCATTGTTGATGGTGCAAATGGTAAAAAGGAAGTATATCCAGGAACATTCTCTTTCGGTTCAGTCATCCTCGTGATCTTGATGTTGGGAGGCATAGGATTTGTTCTCTATGCAGTATTTCTTCGTCGAAGAAATACTCAATCCACTTATGGTCAATATTCTTCATTTGGTTGATTATTGTTGAATTGTCAGATAAATCGAAACTGCTCGAGATTTTGCTCTTTTCTCATTAATTGTTGGGGCATCAATTGCTCGTATACCTTCACCTGAAGCATCAAAAGAAATAAGACCGCATGTCTGTAAATAGTTCACAATACTTCCGGCTCTCTTTTCAGAGAGCTTTTTATTATAAGGAATACTGCCCTTGTCATCAGTATACCCTTTAATGATGACAAATTTATTTTTGTCTTTCACTTGATTACATAATTCTTCTAACTGAGCTATATGTTGTTTTGATAGTTTCCATTGATTATTGTCAAAATAGACTTCCAATATTTGATTGGAAAATGGTTTTTGAGATTGTGGGATAGTGACTTTTGCTTTTTCTTGTGGTCGTAATTCCGGTTGCAAACAAACGAAATACATACCTTCTCTTTCATGTATGGTATCAGTGGAAATAATACATGCGGTATCACCTTTTGCAGTCAGTGTGATTGAACGTTCATTTCCCGGAGTATTGATATAAGGACCCAAATTGATGGGCTTACTCCATGAAGTCCATGATTCATCCAATCGTCGAGAGATGAATAAATCACTTCCTCCATAACCACCCAATCCATTTGAATAGTAATACAGTGTCTTATTGTCTTGAGCGATAAATGGGGATCCTTCTCTCGATAAAGTATTGATTGTTTTACCCATCCAGATTGGACTGGACCAAACATTGTCATCCTCCTTGAAAGAAACATAGAGGTCTAAATCACCCAATGAGCCTTGGTGATTCATTGCCAATATCAATACATTCTGATCAGCATTCATAGTGGCAAAGTATTGGGGAGATTTCATAATGAAATCACGAATCATGAATGGAGGCTTGATGTCCCATGTGGTACTATTGAGTTCAGCCATATGAAATGACAAATTTCCAAGCGCATTGACTGATGCGATAAAAGCTGAATTTCCATCGGCTGTTATAGAAAAAAGGGCATTTGATCGACTATTATTGATGCTAGGTCCTGCATTAACAGGAGCAGACCAATAATTATTACTCAATCTATCAGAATACCAAATATCATCAGGATCTGAAATTCCTCCTATATTTTCAGGATGTTCTTTGCGAACAAAGTACAATCGAGTTCCTGAAGGATGCAAGACTGGAAGTAATGTTCTAGAATAGCTATTGACAATATCCGGTAAGCGTTCCTTGCAATAGAAAGACTGTTGCGCCTCTACCATGTGGATACCGAAAATGTGCACTATAAAAACAATGAAATATCTCAATTGTTGAATTGTGCTTTTATTGTGCTCCATGTGTTTCCTATTGTATCGTTTTTTGCCAAGAAGTCTGACCATCTCTGAATGCTCCATAAACCATCATTCTGTCTCTTCATGACAAATCGTAATGAACCATTTGCTTCATTTGAGATTGAACTCATTCCATGTGGCACGATAAGTCGATAGTCAGATTGTATGATGACTGAATCGGGAGTAATTCCATCAAAAACAGTATTGTATAATTGTAATGCAGTTTGTGCATCCTTGGGGATTTTCGACATAATATTCTGAAAATACACTCGCTCTTGATTAATATTCCATTGAGAGAATAAATTTCCATAACGAGTGAGTACTTCTATGCTTGGTTCAAAAACATATTGTTCTTTGGAACTATTCAATGTATCTGAAAAACATCTGATATAACCGGTAGGATCTTTGTATTGAATTGCTTTTTGAATATTGACGAGTACAGTTTGATAGTCAAATGCAGGATCATATTGCGTGGTATTTTCCGGACTCTCGGGTGTTCTAGGTTCCAGCAATGAACATCCGGAACATAGTAATCCAATTACAAATATGAAAGCAATATATCTCATGTTCACATCAGTATTCTAGATTCCAATGCTTTGGAAAGTGTGGCTTCATCTGTATACTCCAATTCACTACCAATGGGTATTCCACGAGCAGGGCGACTAACTATGATATTCAAAGGTTTAATCATACGTGCAAGATATTGCATTGTGACTTCTCCCTCTACCGTAGG
>JALRFC010000028.1 GCA_023253875.1 Candidatus Kapaibacterium sp. | reverse complement strand
GTACTCTGCTTATAGAGCCGGGAACTGAAGTTGTGTTTTTGGATAATGGTAGGATTATCGACTCAGTCGGTGGTCGTATCATTGCTGACGGTTTTATGTCGGCAACCTATAATTCCACAGCCCCAGCGGCCGGTGATGATTTTAATGACAGCCCTTATTATACAGGGAATAGTGTCGTTTCAATCGGAACCAAATCTGAATTGAGCATTGCTGACGGTAAGCGCAATGTGATTTTCAATGTAAGACTCAATGAAAATGCATCAGGCAATATGACCGGTGTATCTAATTTGGGCAATACGGTTGATGTTTCTGAAAGAGGCTTGGTTTCCGGTGGAAGAGTAATTTCCCCAGAAAGAGCTATCATGTTCATGGCATCACGTCTTTATGAAAATGATGATGTTGTTCGCTTCCAACCATGGAAGAGAAGAGGTGGTAATTCACCAAACATTACACAAGCACCGATCATATTCCGTGGTCAGGCAGTAAATGACTATTCACGTGAGTGGGGTCATATCATCGTATTGCCAGGTGCACGTGCTGCATACTTTAGAAATGTAACGTTCAAAGATTTCCGCAAGGATACAACAGTTGACAATCGCTACTTGTATGATACATTGAATCTTACAGGTGCTGATAGAGCTGCTCACATTGAATTGAACAAAGAAATCTTGAAGATGTCAAACGGTGCCGGTGGTGCTTTGACATCATTCTCAGCTCGTACATGGCTTGTAGATTGTAAATTCGAAAATAATATGGCCCGCTTCCGTGGTGGTGCTGTTAATATGATGCAGGCACCATATGGTGTAGGTGCATATCCTGATACAACAGGTTTGAATCTTGCATTCTATCAATCAGATAAAAATCCTAACATTACAAATCCTGATGGATCAGTAATCAGAGAAAATGACAGCATTATTGCATTGGATATGTTGGATACAGATGGTCTACCTTCAAGTGAGCCATTGGTATCTAGAAATGATGCACGCCGTCAATCTTTGGACGATCCACGTATTGCTGTATATCTAGGTCGTGTTCGTCGTTTGACATTTGACAATAACCGTACAATGGTAGCATATGTAGATACAGTTACCGTTGGTGGTCGTCAAGTTCTTGCTGACAATACAACAAGTAGAGTAAAAGTTGACTCAACCAATGGTGTACCAACAGATTGGAAAAACCAAGCATTTGGTGGTGCGATGTATATTGGTGGTCGCTTTAATGATGAATATAGAAGACTTGAAATCGGTCTCGGTGTCAATGATTCTATCCGCATCAATACAAGCAATCCATTGAATGATAAGATTCGTTTTGGTGAAAAAGACTTTGTCAAGTTCACTAATAACAAAGTGTTGAATCTTCAAGATAAGTTAAGTACAAAAGGTGCTCGTGGTGGTGCATTGTATATCGGTGCATTTACATCTATGATCATCAATGGTGAATTTGAAAATAACTCTGCAGAAACCGCATACCTTTCACCGAAAAACAATGCAGACTATGCATTGGGTGGAGCTATTTTCCATGAAAATACATATGGTCGTTTGCAGATTCGTGGTAGCTCACTTCAAGGAACAAGATTCAAGAATAATAGAGCAAGTTCCGGTGGTGCTATTTATGTAGACGGTAATACAGATCCACGTCCATCACCAATCATTGGTGGTTCAGACTCTCCATTCCCAAGAATCAGAGACTATGGTCGTAGAATTGACTTTGAAGACAATGCAGCACAAGCTCATGGTGGAGCTGTTTATTCAAAGAGAAATATGACATCATATGGTGCCGGTGGATTCATCAATGATCTTCCTTTGGCACAATCATATGGTCCTGGATTCAGCATTAATTTCTTGAGAAATTCAGCAGGATTCTCCGGTGGTGCTATTGCAATTCACTTACCAAGCATTGAACCTCCAGTTCCAGCATGGCAAAGAGTTGTTAAGATTGTACGTACTGACTTCCGCAATAATAAAGTTGGTTCTATCGGAATCAATCCAACTGTAGAAGAAAAGAGATTTGTTCGTGGTGGTGGTGCTCTTTATACATTGAATGCTGATCTCAACCTTGTAAAAGGTACATTGTTTGAAAACAATGCAGTTATCAATGGTTCAGGTGGCGCGATTGCAATGATCAATCCATTGACATCTTCAGATCGCTTATTCGTATCTGATGCAGATAATTTCACGATCGAAGCAGATGGAACAATCAAATTGGAATCATTTGTATCAAATGACTCAATCTTTGATAATAAGAAAGTTGCAGCAGTTCCTGCTGATGTTCGCATGTTGACAAGATTCATCAATAACTCAGCAGATATCAATCCTGATGAGCGTTTGATGGGTTCAGGTACATCACAAATTGGTGCAAACTTTATTGATGTAAAGCGTTATCACCCAGGTTATGTAACCAATCCTTCACCTTCCGGTCTTCGTGAAAACGGTGTTGGTCTTGGTGGTGCGATTTATATTCTTGACAGTGTTGTAAAAGACAGATTCTTCAGAAAAGATTCTTTGTATTTCAACCGTGTTCGTATTCAAAACAATCAAGCATTTACCGGTGCAGCTGTCTACTCTGACAACTATGCATTGGCACTTGTATTCCAACGTTCATTGATTACTGGTAATATTGCTCACTCAAAGATCGGTAGATCACAAGATGTTATCAGCGGTCCAATGATCAATGGTAATAATGTTGCTTCAAGCGATCTTGCAGGTGCAGTACTCTATGGTGAAATTGTTGGTCCTATTCCATTTGCAAGTTATCATACAGCAGGTAATGCTATCCATCACAATGATGCACGTTTCTTAATCAGACTTCCAGATGCTGCTAATACTAAAGGTACATTAGCAGGTGGTTTTGGAACAGGTATTGGTGGTGTTGATACATTACGTGGTAACTATTGGGGTAAAACAGAAGCCAATGTTACAACAGTATTAAACACATTGCAACCAGGTTTCAGTTTTGGTGGTATTCAAGAAACATTCTTTGTACGTGGTAATGGTGCAACTCACCTACGCTTTATCAATAAAGCAGCTGGTACATATACAAATCTTACTGAGCAAGGTCCATTTGATTACAATGCGACTAATTCACAAGGTAGACCAGGTTTTGATTATAATTATAAGCCAATCTTGATTGGTCAAGTACCTGATACATTGTTGATGGCAGGTATGGTATATGACATGTTTGATAAAGGTACAGATATCAAAACTGCAGACTATTCAGTTCGCCGTTTGGCTCCAATTGAAGATTTCGCAGTTGGTATTCCTTCAAACTTGAGAACATATCCTGCAGGCCCAACACAATCAGCTGGTAAAGTAGTAAGAAGACTTCTTCGTGATCCTTTTGCAACAGATTCAGTGAATTATGCTACAAGTACAGAAAATGTACTTTGGAAGCAATTGCGCAAACTTCAAGGTGAATTTGCAGTTGATCACAGAGTAGGTGAGTTTACTCATCCTATTGGTTATCCATTGTTCCTCGAAGCAAAAGCAGCATATAATGGTGCAGACATCAATACAAACAATGATGATCCATTGGTATTAAATGAATCAGTATTCTTTGTTATTAATGACTCTACCGGTGATTATGTTCGTGTTAATATGACACAAATGACAGATGTAGCAACTACAGACAATGACGGTGTATATCCTCGTGAATATCTCCGTGGTCGTGTAGACTTTGTTGCTGACTCTTCAGAAAGAACAGGTACTACATCACGTGTTCGCCGCTTCTATGAAGGTTTGGCTAACTATGGTGGTACAAATTCACTTCTTCCTTTCATCGCTGACAATCCTGTTTCTGAAGACAGTGCAGCACTTGGAAGCAGAAGATGGGAAATGCAACTTGATGATGAGAGATCACACAATTATGGTAGTGAAAAAGTAAGTTATGTCAATCGTGCTACATTGCCTGCATCTATTCCAAATGGCGCAGTAACATATTATGCCGGTGAAAATTACAATTCACTTCCAGTACGTCCTGGTGATCATATTCGCGTAGTTTCAAGATCAGTTCTCTGGAAAGAGGGTGTGAATGAAGCTATCAATAAAGGTATTTCATTCCGTATCAATGGTTCAGTTCCAGGTCCGGTTTGGACAGGTTCAGCAGTGAGTGTTGCTAATCCAAATGTTAATCCATTGTTCTTTACATCATTCAAAGACAAAGTATTTGTTAATGAGGATGTAACATATAATCGTGCATCTACAGCAGGTCAAAAAATTGGTCGTGATACAATATTTGTTATCACAGCTATTGACTCAAACAAAATGTATGATCCACGTTGGGCAATGAATCTTTCAAATGCTGATGGTAATGTATTTACTCAACTTGAGTACACATGGATGCCATTGTTCCTTAATGGTAATGGTACATTTACTGCTGATACTGCAGCTACAAAACTTACAGGTATTCGCCGTTGGTTGAAAGCTGACACTGTATGGTCAAATGAAAGAACAACAACACATCCATACTATGGTGCAACAGGCCGTATCGCATTGTTTGGTAAACCATCAAACCCATATGTGATACCAGGTGGTGAGCATGTTGAAGTTACAGCTCAGAACTGGGCACCTAACTATAGAGGTACAGATGCAATCCGTGCATTGAATTTGACAGATGCTCAAAAGAATGCATTGATGGGAACATCAATTACCGATGCAGCTGAATTGGAATTGGCATTCACAAAGAATGTTGTTTCTAAATTCATCTATCTCTATCCTTCTTACTATCATGCACAATCATATGATGGTGAGAATGCACGCTATGCAAATCAAGATACAGTTGACTTTGGTAATGCAACAAAGATTACATACCGATTCTCAATTCATGTAATTGATAGTCAGCCAGTATTCCAAAACACATTGCAAACAAGTGCAAACTGTTCTGCAGCAGGTGCTAATCAAAACTTCTTCGTAGCAAACGTAACAGATAAGCTTCGCTTCTTTGTTGACTTTGAAACAGATGACGAAAAAGAAGATCTTGATGCAGCAACAAATGAAGGATGGGACTTCCGTTATGGTCGTACATCATATTCATTCGAATCAAAAGCAATTCGTTCCGATGATCAAGTAACAGATGAATTGTCACAAACAAGACCATCTTGGATGGGTGATTCATATCTTCACAAAAATGCATCTGATACAGATGTAGATGCTAATGGTTATGACTTTACAACATTCGGTCAATTGAATGTTCGCATTCCAAGAGCACAAGCTCTTACAATGATGACACCGAAAGAAACTGTTGCTAGAGTGAATGGTGCATTGAATACAGATACAATGATCACAATCGTTGTAAATGATGGTCATAGCGGCGTTACTCACATGACAAAGCGCGTATTCATCAATGTTTCGCCTGAAATCAAAACAACAAGTTTACCAATGGCAAAAGAAGATGTTGATTATAATCCAGCACTTCTTGACTTCACAAAGCGCATTGAATACTTTGATCCTAACTTTGGTCAAGAACAAAAATTTGAATTGATTTATACAGATGAATCAAGAAATGATGTTCCGAAAGATCCTTGCTTTGCTGAAGCAGGCAACTGGGATTTGACAAATGTTAAGACTACACCAAAATGGTTGAAGATTAATCCTAAGAGCGGTCTTCTCTATGGTACACCAGGCGTAAAAGATGCTCCACGTAAAGGCGCAAATGCTGAGAAAGTAACAGTTCTTATTACAGATGCAGGCGGATTGACAGACCTTAAGGTTATCGATCTCGAAGTTGAAGAAACAAATCATGATCCTAGAGCGATCATGTCACCTGCAATCCGTTGTATCGCTAATGGTCAAGCATATGAAGACACAATCACAGTAGGTGATATCGATCTTCTTCGCGAAAAACCAGCTGATGCAAAAGAATCAGTAACAATCAGCATCGATCCTCCGGTAGGTAATTTGACAATTGAACCTTCTGTTATCAATGGTACTGCAGCTGATACAGCTTCAGCAATGAATAACAAAGTCATCATCAAGTCAAATGGTCCATTGGACATTCCTTCAAGCTTGATTACAGATGGTAAAGTTACAATCCGTATTAAAGCAGATGATGGTGATGCTCAAACATTCTATACATTCAAAGTGAATGTATCTGATGTCACAGACTTCATCACAACAATTCGTGTACAGAATAATGCAGGTGCTTATCAAGACCTTCAATTCGGTACAGCACGCAATGCTACAACAGGTGAAAAAGAGCCGGATGCAGGTAAACTCGATGCTAACTATTGTGAGTTCGAATTGCCTCCATTCCCACCAACAGATGTATTTGATGCTCGTTGGACGATCATCAAGACAAATGGTATGCATCGCAATGTTTTCCCAACAGCGATCAAAGGCGATTCTTCACGCACAATGTACAAAGCACGCTTCCAGTCAGGTGCAGAGCTTGGTAATACATCACCAGCAACACCTGTAACATTGACATGGAAGATGTCAACAGTACCTACACGCACAGATGCTACACGTAATCCAAGCGGTGGTTCATGGAGAATTATGGATGGTGGTTCATTCAACTACTTCCAATATGACATGGCTACAGGTACTGGTAAGAAGAGTGCATTGATTGATGCAGAAGCAACAGGCGATGACTTCAAGATTACAATTAAGCCTGACTTTATTAACTCATTCGTGATTCTCTATGATCATGCAAGTGATGTAAATGAAGATCAACCGACATCAGTGATGGGTCAGACACTTGTATCTGAAGCAAATCCAAATCCAGCAAATGAAACTGTGAACTTTGCAGTTACCTCTTCAAGAGAGAATGTAAGTGTTCAAGTCTTTGACTTGCTTGGAAATATGGTTAACACATTTAGTACAGACCTTGGTCTAGGTACATCCAATATTTCTTGGAATACCAAAGACAGCAATGGAACACCTGTTGCACCTGGTATGTATACAGTGAAGTTGACTGTAGGAAATGATATCGTCATTAGAAATGTAGTAGTAGCAAGATAAGTTTAATACTAAGTACCGCCTCCCATTTGGGAGGCGGATACTCAGTTAAATAAAGGAAACAACAATGAGAAATTTTATAAAGAAAAGTATATCGTTGCTTGCTGCGCCGCTACTGCTTGCTTCCGCATCTCAGTATGCATCAGCACAACGAGTATTTGATGAATTCGATGCTCCACGAGTAGTATCAGGCAAGCTATATATTGATTATGGTATTGCTCCTAACTCTTTGAGCACATATTATTTAGCGCCATATCGCGTTGATCTTCCTTATCAGGAATTAACCGGTGGCACACCTGTTGTATTTAATGGCACAAATGATGAAGGAGATTATTCTTTGTCAGTTGGTGGTCAAGGTACAAATGATGTTCCTTTCGACATTCATTATGCAGGTAATACAATCAATAGCATCCAGATTACAACAAATGGATATGTTGCTTTGAATAGCATTTCTGGTGTATCGAAAGATCCAACTGAATTATTCAAAGGTGATAATAATACTATGGTAGTTGCTCCATTCTGGGGTGATCACGTAGTACGTACAGCAGCTGATGCAGGCTTTACTCCTTCTGAAGTTTCTTGGAAGGTTTGGGGTTCTGCACCAAAGAGAAGATTGACAATTCAATGGAAAAATTTGAATGTCAATGTTAAAGGAAATGCAGATGATCCAAGAAGAGTAGGTAGCTTCCAAGTTACATTTTATGAAAGAAATCTTCCCGGTGATGCATCACATAATCCTTTGAACTATAATAAGCATGCAGATTTTGAATTTGCTTACGGTTCATTTACCGGTTTGGCTACAGATGCAGTTGGTGCAGCTGTTGGTATCAATGATGATGAAAAAGCTAAATGGATCAATGGTCTTTCATGGTCAGATCAAACAACATCTAGCACTTCAAAAGATTTGAGTAATTCATGGCCTGTATCCGGTACATCACTCAAAACTATCCGTTTTGAAGCGTATCAGCGTTCAATTCCAATGAGTCCAGTTGACTTCACATCAAGATTCCAGATTGGTGCTGACAGAGATGATGGATATTATGGAATCAACTTTAACAAGTTTAATTTCGACTTTACATTTGGTGGTGTTAAGCAAACAAATATGTGGATCAATGTTAATGGTTATACCACTTTCTCTGATCCAACAATCTTTACACACATTGTAAATACTGACCCACAAGGTTTGTTTATCAATAGCTCTTCTTATCCTTTCAATGTTATTGCTCCATTCTGGGGTGATCACATGTATCGTTTTGGTAATGAGCCTACAGTTCCTTCTGCAAATGGCTTCTATATGAATTCTGAAATTTCATATGTGGTTGTTGGCTCTTATCCTAATCGTCGCTTGATTGTTCAATGGAAGAACTTGAATGTAATGGATAGAACATTACCAAACTCTGTTGCAAACTTCCAAGCTATCTTCTATGAAGGTGTTGATGAGCGTTATCCAAACAACTATGCAGGTGCAATTGAATTTGCATATGGTGATGTTGGAAATAATACATTGACTACAGCACGTGAAGTAAATGTAAAAGGTGCTTCAGTAGGTATCAAAGGAAATCTTGGAACAATGAATCCTGCAGTATATTCAGACTATTTGAATGGTTTGACATATAATGCTCCACAAACATCACGCACATCCTTACTATTAACAGACGGATGGCGTCCAAGTGGTGGATCTTCTTCATCAGAAGGTCGTCGTATCCTCTTCAGTGGAATTCCACGTTTCGTGGTTCCAACATGGGGTGATGGTGATGCAGATCTTACACAACTCCGTACTCGTAAGCATGCAGGCATGCCACAAAATCGTTTTGTGACAGTAAATGATGCACGTTTAGTAATGCGTTGGTTGGTAAATGATGCAGCACTTCCAGATTCACTTCGTAAAGACACATTGCAATTCGGTAATAACTACCATGCAGATGTTAATCACAATGGTCGTTATTACTATAGCTCACGCTCATGGGACAATTTGACAGATGTTCGTACATGGAAGCGTCCAATTGATATGGATACAACAGGTATTCGTATTCTTTGGGACTCCACAGAAACATTGACAACATTGCCACCTGATGCAGGTCCATTGCGTTTGATTTATTTCGAAGCAACAGCATTGGATGCAGCGCTTATTCTTCACTATAATGCAGGTCGAGTTCCTTCACTTCCTTGGATGTGGGATACAATTCCTTCATATGGTAAAGTAGTTGCAGGTAATCACACGAAGTCTCCAATTGCATTCGGTACACCAGTCATGACAAATGATGGAAAGATCGTACCTGTTTATGCTACAGCAAAATCAAATAAAGCCTTGGCATTCTCCATTACATTTAATGGTAAAGTCATGGCCTCAGAACTTGGTTCTACAGAATCAGGCAATTTGATTGTTAATGATGACAAAACAGTTCATTTCGCTGCTCCACATATTACAAATGTCAATGAACCAATTGCGTTTATCAAGATTGATTCAGACAAAGAACTTGTAGCAGAGAATGTAATCGTAAATGATGTTAATCTTGGTAAAGAGATTATTGGCGAAGAATCCGGTGTAACCGGTTCAGTTGCTGCATATCCAAATCCATTTGATCAAGAAGTAATGGTATCCGTTCCAGCTGAATTTAAAGGTGGAATGATGACAATTTCTGATGTAAATGGAAAGGTTGTTGGTTCATTCTCAATCAATCAAGAAACAATGACATTGAATGCTTTCTCAGGAAAGCCTGCAGGTGTCTATACAATTACAATGAAGAACGGTTTGAAATCAGCCAACACAGTTATCATTAAACGATAATATTTTGGCATGAAGATATTCTCACATGTGGCTATGTTGCTCGCTTTATGTGCGGGCAACATGGCAATGTGGGGTCAAATATCAAGAACAGTATCATTTGATTTGAATAGCAGACATGAAACCAATTTTTGTCTGGGAGCAAATACAAATGAATTTACTTTGACAATTGATACCAAGTTGGAAAGTATTGACAGCTTGCAAGCATATGATATATCTATTAGATATAATCCCAATAAGATTCGCATTGTTGCTGCATTACGAACAGGAACAATAAGTAATCAGATACCCCAAGCAAATTTCTTCTTTAAAAATCCGGAAAAGGGATTGACAGAAGTAATTGGCTATACAGGTTTGGGTAAAAATTCACCAAATCTCATTGGAGAAGGTGCTTTGGTGGCACTCAGAGGTGAATGGATTGATTCAAAGTGTCCAGATACAACAAATGTGAGTATTGCATTTTTTGATCCGGGATTTGAATTTGGGATAGGTCCAAGATATGTTGTCATTGATTCGAATGTATTGATCTCCAATAGAGTGAATGATACAATAGAAACAAAGGCTATAATTGGTGGTGATAAAGTAATATCTGATACAATATCATATGATCAAACAAGCAAAGCTTATTTAATTACAAATACATTGAGTCTTGGAAAATCGTCTGCAAATGATACAATCTATATGTATCATATTAATACTGATTCCATGAAAGTGAAATCAGTGCAAATAGACTCATTACATAATCTGATATTCACTAAAGATGATGAAAAAGTGAGTTTCAGAAAAATACAAAAAGGTGTAATTGGATTTGCAAAGATGACATATGAAGTTAACATTCATACAATGAATGACACTTCAATTCATACGCTCACTACTTTTACAAAAAGCTCAAGATGTGATTGTTCAATTGAAATGGATTCAGCTAGAAATGAGATAGAACTTTTCAGAATGAAAAAACCTGACACTGTTATTAGCTCAGTTCTCGAAACCAAAGAAACAGATATACAATGCATTGAATACTATGATATTCTTGGTCGATTCATAGAATCGGATTGTCCGAACAATGAATCAACGAAGGCTATCAAAAGGCGAAGAGCTTTTAGACTTGGTAACGATTTCATACAATACATAGACAGTAAATAACAAATAATAATTTTTAATGTATCATCTAACGGAGTTACACATGCAAACTTCCGACACAAGAGGTAAGAGACGCAATTCGGCTCTTCTTTTTCTGTCCTTGTGCATTGCATTGATGGGTTCATTGAACCTTTTTGCTGCAATCCCAAAGGCTGACATTCCTGTGCTTAGTCTCACAGGCAGAGACAATAATTACAATGGTAATTTGTACTCTGACGGAAGAATCTGGTTGGGTTATGCGGATGATCGCGTTCGCGAAGTATTAATCCCGGTATTTATGAAGAATCTTTGGTATGATTCTTCAAATGTAGTTGACAAGCGCTTCAGTGGCGGTCCAATCTATTCATTCACATTTTCAGTGATGTATGATGGCCGTGTTTTTGAAGCAGTCGGTGCACAATTCACCGGACCAAAAAGATCTGACACCAATGCACTTGCAAAAGGCTTTGAGTTGGAATTTGACGATGTAAGTGATGAAACACGTTATGGTGTATATTTCCGCGGTGCACTTAGTGCCGAGACAAAATATGGCCGTAGAATGTATATCACAGGTCGTTCCACAAAACCACTTCCTGTAACAGAAG
>JALRFC010000289.1 GCA_023253875.1 Candidatus Kapaibacterium sp. | reverse complement strand
TCATCATCAATTGCTATCACAAAATCTGGAATGACTGTTGAAGTGGCAATTGACAATCCCATACCTCCCGGCTTTGGGTTCAATCTTCTGATTGCATCAATTGCTGATTTCAATTCTTCTTCAGTGATTGAGAATTGTCTGCATAGGACGGTATAATGTTTCATGACAAAAACATCATAACTCTTCTCAAGAATTTTTCTGGCCAATAATTCGGAATTTCCGGGATTGTGTTTGGCTTGTAATTGGAGGAGTAAACATTCACGTAAATCTCTAGCCGCAATGCCCGGAGGATCTTGTTGTTGTACTGCATGTAATGCTTTTTCTGCCATCTCGATTGTTACATTTGGTACCGGTATCGGCGCAACAGGTTCTTCCAAAATGGAAGGAACATCCTCATCATCATAATAAGAAGTTGAAAAAGAGTGTTTTCGCAGCGATTCCTCCAAAAAACGCTTATGTCTACGGAGATACTCTCGATGATATTTGTGATTTTCTTCCATGATTCTTGTATTTACATCATCTACGATATCTTCAAGGGATCTACGGAGATATCCATCATCTTCTAGATTGCCAATAATGGTATAACACAAGAGTTTCTCCTGATCGGTAAGATTCAATACATTGATTTGCTCAATTAAATCATCTGTAAATGTCCGAACATCGCTTTGATCATTTCCCCAGAAATCATCTTCATCATCATAGTCACCGCTTCCCTGATCAGGGGTTTGCGTTTCATTCCAAGCAGATTCATAAAAGTCAAATGGGTCATGATGTTCTGCTTCAAATGGAACCGGTTCATCATAATCATATGATTGCTCAGTATGATCATTTCCGTCCATGACATCTTTTGGAACAGTACTAAGGAGATGTTCATTGGGAGTAAAATCTGTATCATCTTCTATTGCAATCAACTCGTCAGAAGATTCATCAAGCATTGGATTCTGTTCAACTTCTTGACGAACATGTTGTTCCAATTGCAATATTGGTAATTGCAATAGTTTAAGATATTGTATCTGTTGTGGTGTTAAAGTCTGCAATAATGACGCTTGCAGATTCATACTTACTTTCATTGGCATTATTGTTCCTCCTGAGTTTTCATTTCCTTCGCTTGATCATACCATTGTTCCCCAAAAGCACGTATCAAAGCATCTTTTACAGCATCCAAAACCACTATGTTATTGTGTTTGCCATGGTCAAATGCAGGTGTACATTCTTCAAATGGCTGATAACTCAAATAGTCTCCACCAAAATTTCGAACTCTGATTGGAAAAAGATGACATGAGATTGGTTTTCGAAAAGTAGTCTTGCCCTCATGATATGCTTTCTCCAAAGCACATTTAGCGATACCATCCTCCTTAAACACGAATACGCAATCGGCATCATCAATACATTGAACAAATGGATCTAGTTCTGTACCACCAATCCATTGTTGATTGGCTATGATTACCCTCGACTGTTCACTCACATACTGCATGGCAAAAGGAATAGCAGATTGAATCATTGAAATTTCTTCATGTTTCAATGGCGCGCCTTCCCCACCTTTCAAAGTGCAACAAGCACCTTTGCAGGCATGAACATTACAAGCAAAATGGTCATGGATGATCGCTTCATCCATCAATATAGAATCTATAAGAATCATGGCGTTAATTAAGGTGGATACGCCTGATGCAAGTGCTGCTTTGCATCGTGGTATGATTTTTGCCTAAACTACTATTTGTTGATGAGAATTGCAAAGATCTACCATAAAAAAACGGTCAATTTCATAAAGAAATTGACCGTTTGCCATTCTATGACTGACTATTATAGTCCTGGATAGAGTGGGAATTTCGAGCAATATTCCTTAACATCATGTTTCACAGATACTGCTGTGGAAGAATCTCCACAATGTGAAATCACACGATCAATAAACTCTGCTATCTGTTTCATATCATCTTCTACAAATCCACGAGATGTCATTGCTGCTGCACCGAGGCGAATACCTGAGGTGACTAGAGGCGGTTGGGTATCATAGGGAACAGCATTTTTATTACATGTTATACCGGCTGAATCCAATGCGATTTCTGCCTGCTTTCCGGTGACATGTTTATTTCTGAGATCAATGAGCATGAGATGATTGTCTGTGCCACCACTAACGATATCATAGCCTTTGTGTAATAATGCATCTGCCATTGCTTGTGCATTTTTCACTACTTGTTTTGTATATGCATCAAATTCATCAGATAAAGCTTCTTGGAATGCTACTGCTTTGGCTGCGATGACATGCATGAGAGGTCCACCTTGAATTCCAGGCATCACCATTGAATCAAGTAATTCACCCATGAGTTTTTTTCTACCTGATTTTGGAGCTACTGCACCAAATGGATTTTCATAGTTGTT
>JALRFC010000288.1 GCA_023253875.1 Candidatus Kapaibacterium sp. | reverse complement strand
CTTTTTGAGACTTATCGGAGAAATTGCTCCTTTGATTGACATCATTTTCTAAATTTGCTTCGATATCAGATACTTTATCATGATCTTCTTCATTGCAGACATTGCCTTCATGTGTTCTTTCTTCAGCATCGGTAAAAATCACGGGAAATGGAATGGTTGGAATGATGCGATCAAGCAAAAACAAAAAGTCATCAGCATTAGCATTCACATCCGCAAGATAATGCTTATAAATATCCGCATAGAATGTGACAATCTTCTTTTCCCGCTGAATGAGTTCATTGGCCAATTGCTGCGTATAGAGCAAAACGCTGACAACCATCACAAATGCAAAAGAGGCCAATAGCACCTTGATTTGCCACTTTGTGAGTGAACGCCAAATTCCGGGAGTGAATAGTTTCATGCGTGATTAATGCTGATAATTCTGTCACGAAGATACGAAATCATCATGGCTTATTGAGGCAAGAGAATGGAAGAGATTTATCGAAGGAAAGAGAGTGGATTCATACGTTGCTTCCCCTTCCAAATCTCAAAATGCAAAAATTCCCCATCCACGGATTGAGTTGTCCGACCAATCAATCCACCAGCATCTATGGATTGTCCTTTTTTCACAGAAATCGAGGATAAATTTGCATACACAGTGCGATAAGAATTCCCATGATCCACAATTACCATGGAATTATATCCGGGGAGCCAATGTATAAGCGAGACGGTACCGGGAGCCGAACAAATCGCTGAACTACCCGATGAGCAGGCAATATCTAGTCCGGGATTATCCATCACGGTATTCGTGACTGCATTTTTATATTGACCAAATCCACGGAGTATTTTCTTTCCTGCAGATGGCCATTGAAATCCACCGGAAAATGATGCTGAAAGTGCTTTTACTCGTGTATTGTCATTGCGATTGACATTCGACTCTTGAACAATAAATTGTTCTTCGGTTTTCTCTTTTTTCTTGTTGGCAATGACTTCTTGTTTCGGCTCTGACAACTTTACTTTGGTATTAGCACCTTTTTTGACTGTTGATTCAGTATTTCTTTCTTGTTTCCCTGCTTCATTTCGAACCATGGAAGAAATAAGTCCGGCCAATTGTTTTGCACTTTGTTCTTTTTTCTCAATGTCTTTCAGCGTTTCTTCCTTGCTTGAGCGTACTGTTGCCAGTTTTTTCTTCTGCTCAGCTATCATGGTCCGAATATTCTGTTGTTCATATTCGGATTCTTTCAGTAAACGCTCTTGTCTTGATGAATATTTGGAAATCAATGCTTGTTGAGAATTCAATTCTCCTTGCAATGACTGCATCTCTTTCAGTTGTAGTGATAATTTAGTGTGCATTTGTCGCAGGTATGAAGGCAATCGTGAAATTTTTGACGATTCCACCATATTGGTCGTACCGGTCAACATATCATTGGAGAGTACGATATCCGGCGCATGCTTTTGCATCAATGTTTGATATTTCTTTGCAATTCGTGCATATGCCATTTTGGCCAGGTTTAATTTGCCCTTGATCGTGTATTCATTTTGTCGAATAGTTTCCAGAGAATCATGTAAATCACGAACCTCATCTTTGATTTTACCAACTTGTTCTTTGACCATCAATTGTTGTTTTTTCGTGCGAGCCAATCCTTTTA
Organism: Candidatus Kapaibacterium sp.; assembly: GCA_023253875.1. Taxonomy (GTDB): domain Bacteria; phylum Bacteroidota; class Ignavibacteria; order Kapaibacteriales; family UBA961; genus UBA961. The sequence goes on along the minus strand of JALRFC010000288.1, from coordinate 749 downwards.
AAGCATTTTTTTCTTCCAGTTCCAATTCCCCAACCTTCTGCTTGGCCTTTTCAATGTCCTTCTTGATTGCATTCAATGAATGCTCATTTCTAGACGACGCGATACTTTTCTTCTTCCCTTTGGACTTCTGAACTTTGGCATGTGCAGTCTTTTTCTTCTGCGCTTTCTTTTGAGAAGCACCGAGCATTGGTCCATTCATTGATATGAAGCAAAATGCCATCAACAAAATGGGTATCAATGTGAGAATCCTCTTAAAATTCCTCGGTCTTGACACGCTCAATCATTGCTCCTAATTGACCAAATTTCTTCTCGATTTCTTCATAACCACGATCGATATGATAGACTCTCAATACTTCACTTCTTCCTTCAGCAATCAATGCTGATATGAGTAATGAAGCGCTGGCACGAAGATCTGATGACATAACGGTTGCACCTGTCAGATGATGTCCGCCAAAGACAATCGCAGAATTCTCAGCCATTTCAATATGCGCACCCAATCTCTGTAATTCAGGTACATGATGAAATCTCGTATGATAAATTGTATCGGTGATTCTACTGGTGCCATTTGCAGTAAGCATGAATGCAATCCATTGTGCTTGCACATCAGTGGGAAATCCGGGATAGACCGCAGTTGTCATGTCTGTTGCCTTTGGAGCTTCATCCATTTGTACGCGAATGCGATTCTCCTGAATATCCAATTGCACTCCCGCTTCTTCCATCTTCGCAAGAACGGCATCCAAATGTCCGGG
>JALRFC010000287.1 GCA_023253875.1 Candidatus Kapaibacterium sp. | reverse complement strand
TGACTTCATCGTGGCAATGACAGAAGCTGTGATTCAAGGAGTTCCTACCGGTGGCGGACAATTCGTCGGGCTTCCCGCTTCCAAAGTGGCGGTTGGACTTCCCGCTTGCAATCAAGCAGCCGGTGGTGGATTTGTAGATACGTCGACTGTTTCGCTAGCCATGAAATATCTACTTGGAAAAGGCAATAAACCGGGATCATATTCTCTGGTGTCTCCGGGTGGATATTCAACATTAAAAGGCATGATGACATGGAGCATTAATTGGGATGCAAGAGAACAATGCAATGGTGCCTATTCATTTGCCGGATGTTATGACAGATTATTTGGCAATACTCCACAACCACCTGCTCAAGTGACAATGCTCGCACCTCAGTATGGACAAAAAATCACCGCAGATACAGTATCATTTCGATGGAATACAATCAGTAATGCAGTGTATCACATTGAGATTTTGCGTGGAGGAACTATCATCAAAAGTGATTCAACTTTGTCCGATACCACATTCAAGATTTCTAGTCTGGAATATTCACAATTACATACGTGGAGAATACGCGCAAAGAATGCGCAAGGATGGGGTCAGTGGAATAGTCCTTGGACATTCACTTCACGGGATCTACCCATTCCATCACAAGTCATCGCATTGGCTCCTGAGAATTTCTTAAAAGTGAATAAGGACAGTTTGATTCAATTCAGATGGAAAAGTGCACAAAGCAATATTTCATCATATGTGTTCACACTCAAAAAAGGGAGTGAAATCATTCATAGAAAATCAGATATCAAGGATACACTCTATTCCTATGCTCTCCCAGATTTTGATGCCACCTATTCTTGGAATGTGCAAGCGGTCAATTCATCGGGTAGCGGTTTCCCAAGTGATCAACGATTTATCGTCACGAATCCAAAACCACTTGATCCTCCGGGACTTGTGATATTGCTCGAGCCAAAGACTCAAGAAATTATCACTGATTCCATTCTTTTCAGATGGTCAAAGGCAATGCCTTCTGTTTCTCGATATCAAATTCAGATAGATCTTGATGGAACAATACTCATTGAAGATTCCATGTTGATTGATACAATACTCATGGTTTCCATGCCGGAAAAAAGTGGAATCCTACATTGGAAAGTGCGTGCATTTAATCCGTCGGGCTATGGTCAGTGGAGCAATTCAGACAGCATTCGATATCGCAGATTACCACCCATTCCACTTGCAACAAAGTTTTTGAATCTGCCCGATAGCATCAATATCATCACCGATACTTTGACAATAGCTTGGGAGAAGATTGCAAATGCCGATACATATCAGATTGAAGTGTTAAGTGCGGATAGTCAATACAATCATGATACAACTCTTACAAATACTTCTCTGACTCTCAAAAATTTGAAAGATGGTCATGTGTATTCTGTGAAGGTACGCTCCAAAAATGAACGGGGCTTATCAAGATGGAGTGTACCATTGATTATTACTGTTCATTTCCCCATCTCCTCATTGAACGATGGGCACAATGGACACGATTGGTTTGTGATTAGAGATGCCGACAACATACTTCGTATAAAGAATCTAACATATTTGGAAACCATATCAATTCAATTATATGATATTCAGGGAAGCAGAAGATTCGAGCAATCTTTTGATTCAGAAGAGATCCTTATACCTCTTCACGAGTATTCTTCCGGAGTATATTTCCTTCGGATCAATCAAAGTTTTCGTCCCATTTTTATTCAATAAAGCATATATCTATCGACATACTTCTACCCTCATTACTTTGTCATCTGGTCATTTGACCTAATTACCACTCAGGGTAGAACTTTATGTTTTCCATTCTCATCTTCATCGCATGTTCAGTCATGCTTCATGCAAATGACAATCCTATTTTAGGACAATCACCTCGTAGTGCAATTATCTGTAAGCAATCATCCACTGATTACTTTGTTTCAGGAAGCTTCATGCCTTCCACAGTTCTTCCATACTCGACAATCAATGAATTTGGAAAGTCCATTCAAGTTGATGAAGAATTAGCAAAAATTATCGCCATTGGGATTGGCACATCATATCATTTCAATAAAAATGTCGAGATTCTCTTTTCAGTTGGGGCTCAATTCAATGCTGGACAATTCTATGTGCCGATTCATATGGAGAGTCGCATAAGTCCGATGAATACAAAGATTCGACCATTTCTGGCAATGGGTTTTGGAGGAATTATGAGTCGGGAATTTGGATTATACTCTGTTCGAGGTATTGGACTTAGCACGAACATTTCGAAACAAATCACATTCGATATTCATTACAGACAAATCAGAGGCTACATTTTTGCTTTAGAATCTGAACATCAGACACAATGGAAACTCAATCAAAATGGTGTGCAATTGAGTTCTATACTTGAATTA
>JALRFC010000286.1 GCA_023253875.1 Candidatus Kapaibacterium sp. | reverse complement strand
GTGATAGTTAAAATTATTGCACTCTCCTTAAAAATTGATGGAACCAATCGAAAAATGGAATGGATACATCAGTCGAAAAACGGGCGGACCATCAGGACTGAGCTCCAGTGTCGGCATAGGAAGAAGAATATAATTCAATGATTGCTTGAACCAATTCCACTCTGTTCCACCTTCCGGCAAAACCATTGCGGGATTGAGGTCCAAACCAATGAGATATTTCCTGTCACCATTTTTATAGGTCAGATTCCTAGCCGTATACCCAACACCTATATTCAGCCAATCAGGCCAATATGGATCAAGCTCTGACGGCAATAGATTATTCACATTCGCGCTCAACATGAATGTATATCCGCTATAATCATCTATGAATGAAGATGATTGATCTCTCGATTTTGCTCCATACCATCCAGGCGGAATATAATTTGCTTTTGGCGTAAAATTCTGCAAAAAGGGTATATAATGCTGTCCGAGGAAATAACTGATTCCGAGAGCATTAGAGTACATGTCCGATGGAGAAAATCCCCAGCCTTTTCCAAATCCATCCAGTATTTCAACATAAGACTGATAGGCAAATGACATTGCAGCACCCCAATGTGTGGCCGCTTCATGACTAAATCCTGATCCCATCAAGAATTCAGAAAGGATATAGGCATTCATGTAACCACCCCAGACATGACCCAATTTATCGACATATAATCCATAATCACCATCTTCGATGATTCTGAATGTGGTCGTGGAATCCCATATTGTATTCACTTGATAGATATGCAAAGCAGTGATAGCAGCAATATATGTTCCTGTCAATACTGCAAATGGTGTGGTTTTGATTGTTGTCTCGCGAAAAGGAGGAGTGCCCATCAATGTGATGCGCTCTTGTCCGGCATAGGTAAACTCTGATGGAGCAATGAATAGGGAAGGAGCAGGAGTTTCTTTCGTATAGATTTCAATATTACTTGTTGCTGCAATCAATTGCTCTGTATGAATGGAATCTTGTGCCATGAGTACATGACTAAACGCAAAGAATATCACAAATGCACGTTTCACTCTAACTCCGGCACTTGAATCAAATAGGTGTGATAGGTCATATGCTCACGAAAAAATCCTTCGCTCAAATTGGCATCATACCATTTCTCGAGAATCTCCAAGAAATTTCCCATGCGCTTGAAAACCGTTCCCAAAAGGAATCGTAATGTCGGAGAAAATCCAAGCATTAAATCCTGTACGATTCGCAAAGTGGGAAGCATATAATTACGGAATAATGATTCAGTGAAACGAAGAGTCGGAATGATGCGATGACTCATATTCTCACTTCTCACAATCCGAAAACCACGGCGAGTACATTCCTTTTCAAATTCAGTTCTGTACACCATATTCGTATTAATCAAAGCATGATCACTTGTTCTAAAGAAACCCGAAATAATCGCATGCCCACCCGGCTTGACACATCGCTCGATGGCAGACATTCCCTCTTGTAAGGTAAAATAATTATTCGATTCACTCATGAGCAAGACATCATATCTCATTGATGGGATATATGTTTCAATTCCTGAATGAATGAATGTACTCTTCGGATGCGAATTCCTGAAATATGGTTGATGCTGCTTTTCTGGTGATAAACCATGCACGATGAAACCTGCTTGTTCAAGTGCAAAATCTACATCTCCGATACCACAACCAACATCCAAAATAGTACCGGCTTCTATAGGCATCCAATCCACAATGCTTTGCGTATACATTGCTTGAGCGGATCGTAATGCGGAAAGCGTGTCTATCACATCTTGTTCTGAATCTGAATAACCAAGATGGAAAGACTCCAATTTCAATACTTCAAGACAAAATCTGAGCTCAAAATCAACAGCATTCGCAAGTAAAGGATGTATAGCCATTATAAAGGGAATTAATGAGTGTTTCAGCGTGTTGTATGACAAAATTACAGGAAAATCATACGATTCATATCGAATGCGAATATTTTTCCCCGTAGTTTTCCAAGGCATCGCGAATTTGTAACTTTGCATGCTTTCCATTTTGTTCATTTTTTGGTTTTTCAATCCATGGCAATTCGCATCGCAATCAATGGTTTTGGACGCATCGGGCGTCTCGTTTTTAGAGTGGCAGCGGCAAGACCAGATCTTATCGAGATTGTCGGCATCAATGATCTCACTGATGCAAAAACCCTCGCACATCTCCTCAAATTTGATTCCGTGCACGGAAGATTCTCCGGAGAAGTCACAGCAAGTGATTCTTCTATCATCGTCAATGGTAAAACAATTGCCATCAGTGCGGAAAAATCCATTGACTCAATTCCATGGTCTGACTTGGATTGCGTGATCGAATCTACAGGAGTATTCAGCTCAAAAGAACAATTATCAAAACATTTGAAGCATGCCA